>CAVOEZ010000105.1:0-9270 GCA_963694355.1 Latescibacteria bacterium UBA2968
CATCCAGCATCCCCAACCCCCGATGGTGCGTAGACACTGTCCAGGTCGGGACAAACACCCATTTCACTCGGTCCGAAACTTCCCTTAAAAGAGAACAAAAAGTATCCACCTCCCTCAGAATATCATCGAGCAACACGCTTTGGTACGATAGACACTTCTGAAATGAATTGATCACGGCCTGTGGACGCGTCCAAACAACGCAAAAATCTGTGTCTCCGTGCCAGCATTCCAGATCCTCTTTCAGCAGACTTGCAATTACCTGACCCTGCGGAACAATAATGCGCTCGACAGCAGGATCGCCCTTGTCGTTGCAGAAATAGCCGATCAGATTCCCAACATTGAAATCCGATAGCAGAACACCTTTGTATCCTTGATCGCACATTAGAAAACTCAGTCCAGGAGCAGAGCAATATGATCGGCTAGAGTCTGAACCGTTCCGAAGGGTCCGCCGCTCTCGGAAAACATTTCATCATTTGTCAATGTAATTGTCTTGTCAAACGACTGTTGTATATTCTGTTCAACTGTCACAACGAGGTTGATAAACCCAAGAGAATCTAATTTGCTTAGTCCAGGAGTAAGTAGGGCTTCCCCTGATTTTCCCAATCGCTGGTCCTCAGGAAGTTGTTGGTTAACCTCATCAATGGCATCAAATATTGCAGCCAAAATGTCATTTGCTCTCGTCATAGCTGGATTTGCTCCTCTTTGCATTTTCCCTATCGTCAGGTAGAGAAAGGATTTGGAATATCCTGATTGGTATCTCCTTTTGTGAAACAGGTATTGGAATACTGAAAGCAGGCAGGATCTTCCAGAGAAGGCTGCAGGGAGTAGGAATAATTCAATCGCTTCCTGGGATCATCCGACAGGGGGGAAAACAGGCGGGCAAGATCCAACCCATGCATTGTAATTACCGGACGCATCCCGGCCGCCACAAGCGCACCGTTAACTGAAGCATTTGAACAAAAGAAATCTGCAAATGCGTACCCACCATCTGAGAGGTAATCATACAACACCGGGAAAGCCACTACAAGGATCTCCGGTTCACCAATCGCCTCACAAATCCGGATCACTCTGTGGGGAGTTTCGGGAACCTGCTCGACTCTCCAGACGAAAAAAACTTGACCATTTCTAGTCCGACACCTGCAACATTGGTATTCAAAAATCGGATGGTCCAGGTATCTCCAACGCATATAAGAAGCGCTACGATCAGTGGACAGAACAAATCGGTCTCGCAAGCGAATCCAAAGGTCTTCGTACTGATCGTCAAACTGGTCGATCAGTTCCAGATCCGTCCCCATCTCCGGCCGTGGAATCCCTTGAAGTTGTAGAAAGGCCTTCGTCTGGTCTTCACTTGAAAATGTAAGGTCCAGCGCAGCTTTCGCATTGAAAACAACAAACAACCTTTCGGCCTCAAACCAGACGTGCTTGCGCATACGCAATAACACATTTGCCGCATATAGGCTTTGGCCAGATGTGCATAAAATCGGATTTCGTCGGAGCTGCTCCCAGATCAATCTGAAGCCGGTACCTGGAACTGTTTTCTTAGAAAACCATTCCGTATGCCAGGCTCCAACAATAAGTTTTCCTTTGAAATGAAATCTGGTTTTTACAGCCATCGATATTGCAGCAATATGTCCATCTTGAATAAACAGAAACGTTCCGTTGTCTTCGTCGCTTCCTGCGAGGACGGCGGAACTATTATATTGCCAATCGAAAAATTGATTGTTTCTCCATACGTTATTGGATTTAAATCTGTCCAAGAATTGAACCGCTTCCGAATAATTGTCATCGGATATACTAATTATCGTGCCACTGTCACTCATGTTCATCCAATTCTTGAACGATGTTCATTAGAAGCACACCTCGTTTTCTGGAGTTTCGGTGAGCTCATCGAGGTCCACTGTATGGATACTTTGATTTCCAGCATCATCGTTCGCGGCAACGCCTATTGCTTTGACATCGTCTGGAAGGATTGAATTTTCATCAAACGTATAACTAAAATCTTGCAAGGATTTTCCATAGTTAAAATTGTCATGTATCACTCGACGAGAGCGTGTTCGAACGGCCAGAAATGGCTGTGGCCCAAAAACGCTGCCCCTTTTGGTCTTAACAATCACGCGCCAAGGTAAGCCAGAGGAATTGAGAATCAGTCTGCAGTTCAACACAAGCGCGTCTTCTGCGATGGGAGGATGGACCAGGTTGAAGGCCTCGACCGCTTCGCTGTATTTGAATTTCACATCGGGAAATCGGGGTGCGACCCTCGAGATCAGAAACTGGATGTAGTCCATTTCAACGCTCAAATCCCGCCAGTCATGACTGGCGATTCCAACCAACGTGGGTTTACCCGAATTCGCTCGCTGAAAGGCCTTTTGCATCTCGGTTTCATTGATGTTGAGGCAGCGATTCAATACCATTAGGCACCGAGAGATTTTCCGCCTGCAGTTCCCTTCCAGCTGGTAGCAATCGTGCGAGGGGTGGTATGTACGCCAGTCATCAGGAGCCCATCGCCAATCCAATAGCCGCCCATCCGAAATATCTTTATTGACTACCGGATCCAGATCCAAGCTGGATGCATTGGAAAGATCGAACGGAATCCACTGTTCAAGGAACCAGTGACTGTCTGCGCGTTCGGTATGAAATCCAGCACGGTTTGCCCTTGGGAACCAATTTCTGTCAAGTATTCGGCGGCCAATGATTTCCCATAGGAGAGGACTATTGATATACGAAGTTGCGTTCCTATGTGCCTCCCTGTATGTGCTCATTGGGTGGAAATGCCAGTGGAGGCCATCTCCCACACCTTGCGCCTTAACCATATCTTGGTAATAATCGAAAATCTGGTGAATTCCCATCGCACGATGACGAGGGTTGTCTACATAGCCAACATGGTCCATGCAAAACCAATTAAAAATCCATCCTCGATCATAGCTATCGGGCATCTTCCTTCGTTGCACAGAAGATGTGGCCAAGCTCAACATTTTGGATATCTCGCCCCACGACCCGAGCAAACCTTCGCGATGCCTCTTTATGAACTCCTGCATATCCAGGGCAGGAAAGTCCAGATCCTGCCCTGAAAGCGACTGAAATCTGGTTTTGAGATCCCTCACCGAAGGATCCCTTTCAGATAGCGGTCCCTCGGTATCTATGCAGTGGACCAGATAAACTGTTCTACAATCACCCATCCAGCCTGTCCCTTATCATGAGTCCATCTCAATCACTTTGTCCGCACCCCAGTGCAGTGCATATTTCTTATTAGCCGTACGCATAACATCCAACCGGTCGAGACCATTATCGAATCCCTCCATACACCACCGCAGATAGGTACCCATACGTTCTGCCGCACGACCGTCCCGGAAGGGATCTAATTGATCCAGAAAACGCGTCCAATCTCCGAGATCTCCAACCTCTGAAGAATGTTCTTTGAACCTTCTCAGACTATCTATCAGATTATCGAAATCATCAAATATTATTTGATTGACTCCCCACTTGTAATATTCATGCGTTCGCAATTTTGAAACGTCGTAATGAATCCCCCTGCCACCCGCAAGAACTGCCTCGATGACAGCAGTAGAAATTCCAATACCAACCGCAATATCCGAACCGGTTGACACTTCAGCTGGAAGACGGCCGGCTTCATCCTCCAGTCGGATACATCGACCAGTTTTTTCGGCTTCCGCAAGCAAAGGTAGAATTTCAGGAATTCTGTGGAAAACCTCTGCCTTCTTCGACTTGATCAATAAACCAAGAGAGCTGTCTTCGATGACCCACCTGAGAAATACTCTGTAGAATTGCGCCACGGCCAAATTGGAGAAATGACTGTTGGCCTGCGGAAGATTGTCGAAAAGAGAAACTATAAATCTGGCACCCGCAGACTTCACTCTTCGTCGAAGTTCAAGTCCGGTTCGTTCCGAATGACTCTCGAACAAATTGTCGTTGGTGTATCCTGTAACAACACCATATCTGATTCTATTTCTGTCTGGCTTCAAATGCTCTGCCATTCTCGCATTCCATAGAAAAAACACGTCTCTTGTATAGTGTCCGTAAAGAACCCCTGGTGGTCCGTAGAGTTCCGAACGTTGTTTTCCCACTGTAATCCCTTGCCGGTTAACATCAAATGCGTTGGCTTGCGCAATGTTGAGATCAGTGCCCTCCGAAGGGTCAAACAGCACCCTCACGTTATGTTTGCTGTGAAAATCATTCCAGTATCCCATTTGAGCAAACAGGTCCACAGCCGCACTGTAGACCCAGTTTTCAACAATGTTTTGCGGAGGAGATACTGCTTTAAATTTCTCCGTCAAGATGTAATTTCGTGTTTCATCTTGACCTTTTCGATATGGTCGCCAGGCCGTACAGCGTATTCCCAGCCTTTCACACGCTTCGACCAATTCATCCGTAACAACCGAATCTGTAAATAGTAATATCTGTTGCGGAGAGATTCCACTACCTGGAAGCCAGACAACATCAGATCGACGTTTTGGATCAATTCCCTCTGCATGGCGTACGGCAATCGTAGGAACCCTTAAGCCTGGGCCCACAGGAGATTCTCTTTCCCCCTGTAGTTGGCCGATTTTCTCAAGAAGAAAGTCTTTGAACTTAACAATTCCTTCCCTGAATAGAGACCGAGACCCTTGATCCAGGTCTCCGGAACCAATAACAAGTTGAACATTTTCATCTTCCCAGAGTTCTTTGAGAAACAGCATTGGGGCTGTGGTCGGAACTTCGGTTTCCCCTAAATCCAACCACTCCTCACAGCCCTGTTTGTAACGCCATCGTGCAACACAGAGTTGTATCAGGACAGGGTAAATTTCATCCCGGACCCGGTTTTCGAAAAATGATTCGGTCCAGCGACTGGGAGTAATCCTACTGACCGCTTTAAACGTTTGGGTTTCAAAGAGTTTTTCCGAAATCCGAATGGTGAGTACTCTTGAAAGACGGGCAACCTCCCACCTCAAAACTTCCCCGGATACCGTTTTCATATTCCCCAAGCTGAACGGCTTAGGGTTCCGTACCATCCCAGTCATGGATTCATTCATCCATTCCGGCGTCGTAAAATTATCGGTCAATGGTCTCAACCACCTGCTGAATCTCCTTTTCCGTCAGTCCCACCGAGGATGGAAGGCAGAACGTACTGTTATACACCTTCTCTGTGGTTTCCCCTCCGAAATAGATACAATCCCCGTATATTGGCAGCTTGTGAAGCGGATGCCACACGGGTCGAACCCCCATTCTGGATTTTGCCCATTCTCGAACTTCGTCTAAAACAGACCCCACCCCAGCTTTTTTTCGGGCAAGCACCATCCAGTACGTTCCAATTGTGCCCTCGGGTTCCTTCACGATCTCCCATTTCTCGCTTTCAGATAATAGGGCATCATACATGGCCGCATGTTCGCGTTTTCGTTCTATGAATTGTGTCAGTTCCTCCATTTGTGCAACACCCACGGCAGCACACAGATTACTCATCCTGTAGTTGTAACCTATCCTGTCGTGAACAAACTCAAACGAATCGCTTTTGGCTTGGGTTGAGAGGTGCTTGGCAAGCTCAACCAGGTTCTCATTTTCACGGGCAATCAAGATCCCGCCGCCACCAGTGGTAATAACTTTGTTCCCATTAAAGCTGAAACAACCAATGTCTCCGATGGTCCCTGCAAGCTGCCCTTCCCACTGTGCACCCAGGCTCTCTGCCGCATCCTCTATAATGGGCAGCCCATATTCTCGAGCCAGTTCGATAATTGTCCGCATCGATGCCGGATTGCCGTAAAGGTGAACGACCATCAGAGCCGAAATCCGCCGTCCGGTTTGCGAATGAATCAGCCCATTTGCCCCCTGTTGACACTTTTTCTGGAGGAAATCCTTCAAGCAATCTGGATCCAGGTTTAGTGTTTCCGCATCTATATCGAGAAAAACAGGGTCTGCCCCACAGTAGCGAATCGGGTTTGCAGTACCGACAAAGGTCAAGGATGGACACAACACAAGGTCGTCCGGTTTGACGCCAAGTACAATTAATCCTAGATGTATGGCTGCTGTACCGCTAGATACCGCTGTTGATGAGGTAACATCGTGAAATTCTGCGAACATGGCCTCAAATCTATCCACGAATGGCCCTACAGGTGACAGCCAGCCCGTATCCACGGCTTCTTTAAGATATTTCAACTCTCTTCCTGTAACGAATGGAATGCAATTGGGAATCACTTGTCGTCTCCTAGATACCAGTTCACTGTTTCTTTCAGTCCGTCCAGTAGCGGCGTAGAGGGTTCGTATCCCGTTAGAGCCCTCAAAGCGGTAACATCAGGGCACCTGCGGGAAACCGAACCCGGTGGAGCAGAAATGGTCTCGCAAACTTCTGGAGACCAGGCACATAGATCGAAGAGCATTCGGTAGAGTCGGCCAATTTGAATTTCTTCGTTTTGGTTACCAATATGGATTAAATCACCAGCCTTAAGATTCGAAGCCTCCATTGTCAAGTAAGTCGCCTTTGCAGCATCACCGATCCAGCAGAACGCGCGAGTTTGATCTGTTCCGATCAAATGAAATGGATTTTCCCGAGATTTTATTCTTTTGACAATCTGGGGAATTACATGATCGTATCCCATCTGGGGACCAAATATATTGTGATAGCGCACTGTGGCTATGAATGCTCCGGCTTCTGCACTCAGATAATTTGCATATCCTTCACCCCAAAGCTTTGACAGAGCGTAACTGAACCGAGGATTTTTCAAATCTGAGATTACGAGCGGAACGGACTCTGGGGTTGGAACCGGTGTATCCATTCCGACCATTAAATTCCCGCTATATACTTCACTGGTTGATGCAAAAAGCAACCTGGCTCCGGGACAAGCAGATGAACAGAACCAGTCGAACACATTCATTGCTGCAAGCGTATTCACCTTAAGGACATCAGCCGGAGACCTGGTGACGGGACCTACGCCAACTCGTGCGGCGAGATGATAGACACGATCCACGGGGAGCGGTATACAGGCAACGGATTCGGCATCAGAAAGGTCGGCCTGGACAAAATTTACACATGGATGTGACGCAAGTTCCTCCACGCCCTGATGTTTACCATGCCGCGCAAGAGAATCGATCAAAACTAACTCATCTTGAGCCTCACAATGGTTCAACACTTGTCTGGCAAGGGCCTGCCCAATAAAGCCGGCTCCACCTGTAATCACCGTACGCAAATTTTCTACCCTCGTTAATTGCTTTCTGTGTCGTTGTTTACGAAATGTTGCTGAAAAAACTCTTCCGCAGATTCATAAGACTCCATACGACCAATCTCGTGAAATGGTTCACGCAAAGGAAATACACCTACCCGACGCTTGGACTTGCACAGAATCTGTATCAAATCGGTCATATGGAAGAAACTCTGGTGAGGAATCTCCTTGAGCAACGCCGGCGAAAGGCAATATATCCCTGAATTCACCAAATGATGAAATGTTGGTTTCTCCTGAAAATCAACAACGGCATCTCCTGCAATAACTGGATATCCGTAAGGGACCTCCACTTCATAGGGACGGCAGCAAAGAGTCAATTCATAATCAGCGGCAATGTGAAAACTTCTGAAAGCATTGAAATCAAGCCTCGTGAGCAGATCGCCGTTGATGACCAGAAAAGGAGAATCTGGCTTCAATTCATCGGGGATCAAACCAAGAGACCCAGCAGTACCTTGTGGTTTAGACTCTTCCAGGTAATGAATATCCATACCAATTCTTGAGCCATTCTCAAAATATTCCTGGATCTTACACCCCAGGTATCCAACGCTAATCAGAACTCGGTTGAATCCTGACGCTTGAAGAAGCCTGAGCATTATTTCAAGAATAGGACGGTCGCCAACCGGAAGCATGGGCTTAGGCAAGGTGTTCGTTAACGGGCGGAGACGCTGCCCTTCACCGCCGGCCATTATAACTGCAGTCAGGGACTCACTCCCGACCTCCATATTTACAAAGTCCAGAATTTCCAATGCAACGATTCGGCCATCCTCATCGACAATTGGCAAATGGCGAATGGAATTGGCTTTCATTATTTTAAGAGCGGAAACACTTGATAGGGTGTCGGGTGCAACGACTGGATCCTTCTTCATCGCTTCCCTTACTGGAGTCCCAATTGTAAAATCGCGTAATAAGGCCCGACGGATGTCTCCATCTGTTGCAATTCCCTTCAGTCTATCTTCCCCGTTCACAATCAATGCAATTTGCTTTCCCGACCGGTTGAAACGCTCCATCACCTCTCGTATTGGAGTTTCCGGAGAAACACTGAGCGCTGATATGTCTTGAATTCTCATTTCATCACATTCCTATGGAAGAACCATCCTACTTCCACAACCAAAGCAGAACTAATCTTTACTTCGCTCTAAAATCCACTCTGCAAACAAAAGATCCATTTCAGAATCAATATCCAGAATTCGTTCATCCGGAAGTTCGTATATTGCAGCCCGCTCCATTCGCAGGTGATGCTCATATCCAAATAGTGCTTCACGAGAGTATACGTAGACTCCGCTATGTACTGTCCAGGCCTTTGGCGCTTCCTGTCTGCGGTTCAGAATCTTTTCTGGCGGATCACATAGCTTCACCCAGGATTTTCCGGGAACCATCTCAATCAGATTGTAATATGGACTTGCTTCGGATGCCCTAGCAGTCATGACAACCTCTGCATCGAGTTCAAAAATCCTTTCAATACAGGCATCAATGTCTTCTGCCGTACGAAATGGAGTAGTTGGTTGGAGGAGGAGAATAAGGTCAACTGATATTTCCTTCCGTGCTTCAAGATCCTGTGTCGCATGGCGCAGAACAGGAAAAATGGGAGTTTCATCTTGTGCTAGTTCCGGGGGCCGCATGAAAGGCACATCTGCGCCATACTCTCTAGCTATTCGTGCGATTTCTTCGTCTTCTGTGGAAACCACACAGTCAGTTAAGTATTTAGATTTTTTAGAGGCCTCGACAGTGTACGCCAGCAATGGCTTTCCACCCAGAAGTCTGATGTTCTTTCTGGGAAGCCCCTTCGAACCACCCCGGGCAGGTATTACGCCCAGAATCTGACAATCCTTGATATCTCTAGACAATTTCTATCCCCATCCAGAACGGTGCGTAGCGAGAACACACGGCAGATCATGCTTGATGGCTGTGTGCGGGAATCCCTACAACTGTGGTTTCTGCGGGAACATCGTGAAGCACCACACTCCCCGCACCTACTACTGCCCTTCTGGCAACTCGAACACCTTGCTTAATAACTGCCCCAATCCCGATAAAAGCCCCCTCTTCAACCACAACCGAACTAGCAAGA
>CAVOEZ010000106.1:0-9199 GCA_963694355.1 Latescibacteria bacterium UBA2968
GACGAAATTACGAATTCCGGACAATTGTCTGACGAGGTGAAGGCCACGATCGAGGCTGCAATTGAAAAAGTAAAAGGTGGCTTCCAGGCCTCCGAGTAATTTTGAATAAGGAGTAAGAGTGGCAACATTACGTCAGCTCAGAACCCGGATTGGCAGCGTGGGTAACATCCAAAAGGTTACCAACGCGATGCAGCTTGTAGCGGCAGCAAGGGTTCGCCGGGCGCAAGAGAATATTTTGGCCGCGCGGCCATATGCGCAAAAACTCGATCAGGTTCTTCAGCAGCTTAGCGGCAGCATTGACGCCGACGAACACCCGCTGATGGCGGATCGTCCCGTTAAGCGCATCGCCGTGGCAGTGGTTACCGCTGATCGTGGGTTGTGCGGAGGATTCAATGCCAGTGTCAGCAGGCACGCGCTTGCAGAGATGGAGTCTAATAAAGATGTTCAGATTGATCTGGTGACTGTAGGTCGTAAGGGGCGTGATTTTTTCTGTTCCAGGGATTTCGAAATTGGTCACGAATTCACAGATGTATTCAAGGAACTTCAATTCAGTCGAGCGGTCGAGATCGCAGAAGATATGACCAGAAGGTTTGTTTCAGGCGAAGTAGACCGAGTGATGGTAGTTTTTAGTGAGTTCATTTCATTGGGTTCGCAGCGACCGATAACCGAGCAACTTCTGCCCATTGTTCCCGAAAAGGTGGGAGATGAATCCCAGGGGCCTGATTACATATTCGAACCAGAACCAAGCCGCCTGTTGGACGTGCTGGTGCCCAGACATGTAAATTTCCAAATTTGGCGGGCACTTTTAGAGTCGAATGCTGGAGAGCAGGCCGCACGAATGCAGGCGATGGACAGTGCAACCAAGAACGCGGGAGATCTGATTGATGAACTCACCCGCGAGATGAACAAGGTCCGGCAGTCCGGCATCACACTCGAACTAATGGATATTATAGGCGGGGCCGAGGCAGTAGCCTAGACGCGCACCACTGATATCATAAAGAGGTAACCATGAGCGAAGGTACCGTGAAGGAGATTGTGGGAGTTGTGGTAGATGTGGACTTTTCCGGCGGAGAACTTCCCGCGATTCAAAATGCGCTGGAGGTATCCCGAGACGGGAAGCGACTGGTGCTGGAAGCGCAGCAGCATCTTGGTGAAAACCTGGTGCGTACCGTAGCGATGGATTCCACCGACGGCCTCAAGAGAGGCACAAAGGTGGTGGATACTGGAAAGCCAATCCAGGTACCCGTGGGTGAGGCGGTGCTTGGGCGACTGATCAACGTGGTGGGCGATCCGATAGATGGCAAGGCTGCTTTTGGGGATGATGTGAAGAGAATGCCCCTTCACGCACATCCTCCGTCCCACGATGAGCAGGTGACCACGGACAATATGCTGGAGACTGGTATCAAGGTGATGGACCTGATATGTCCATTCGCACGTGGAGGAAAACTGGGTCTTTTCGGTGGTGCTGGGGTCGGAAAAACCGTAATTCTCACGGAACTGATTAACAACGTGGCCACCAGCCACGGCGGATATTCCGTTTTTGCAGGAGTGGGCGAGCGGACCCGCGAAGGTAATGACCTGCTTCATGAGTTGACGGACTCGGGCGTGATCGACAAGACCGCAATGGTGTTCGGGCAGATGAACGAGCCGCCCGGAGCCCGACAGAGAATCGCGTTGACGGGGCTAACAATCGCCGAGCATTTTCGCGAAGAAGCCGGTCAGGACGTTTTGCTATTTATTGACAACATTTTCAGATTCATCCTGGCCGGCGCTGAAGTTTCGGCCTTGCTCGGTCGTATGCCCTCCGCGGTGGGATACCAGCCTACGCTGGCAACCGAAATGGGCGAACTGCAGGAGCGCATCACCACGACAAGGAATGGATCCATTACCTCGGTGCAGGCCATTTATGTTCCTGCCGATGACTATACCGATCCGGGTGTGGTGACCGCGTTTACACACCTTGACGGACGGATCGTGCTGGAACGTTCCCTGGCAGACCAGGGGCTTTACCCTGCTGTTGATCCACTGTCCTCGAGCAGCCGTATTATGGATCGTCGTGTTGTGGGCGAAGACCACTATGCCGTCGCCAGACAGGTTCAACAGATCCTTCAAAGATACAGGGACCTCCGAGAAATTATCGCCATCCTGGGGATAGACGAGCTCTCCGACGAAGACAGGCTGGTGGTGGCAAGAGCACGCAGAATTCAGCTGTTCCTGACTCAGCCGTTCACCGTTGGTGAGGGTTTTACAGGTATTCCTGGTGAGTATGTGAAAATTGAGGATACCGTAAAAGGATTCAAGGGGCTGGCGGATGGAGACTATGACGAATTACCGGAGCAGGCATTCTATATGGTAGGTAATATTGAGCAGGCGGTTGAAAAGGCGAAGACTCTATAGTTTGTGGATCTGTCTGTGAGGAGAGGTAAGCCGAATGTCCACGTTTCAACTCGAAATAGTAACACCTGAGAAAACGGTTTTTTCCGGAGAGGTAGAAAGCTTGCGTGCGCCCGGATTCGAGGGTGAGTTTGGCGTACTTGCCAGACATCGCGCAATGCTGGCTGCACTGGATATAGGTCGGATTCAGTTTAGGCAGACAGGAAATGAAAGTCGGCAGGTAGCCACAAGTGGTGGATTCGCGGAGGTTCAGGGGCACGAGGTAACGATTCTTGCTGAAACTGCGGAATTTGAAGAAGAGATAGATCTTGCTCGTGCGGAAGCAGCAAGGGAGCGCGCGCGCGAACGATTGAGCACGAGAAGAGCCACGGATGTGGATGAGCAGAGGGCGGAGATCGCGTTGAAGCGGGCCGTGAATCGTTTGAGGCTACTGGATTCAGGCGGCTGATGCAACCCAGATAAGGATTGGATAAACCGGGGAACGTGGTAATGTTTCCCGGTTTTCTTTTTTTTAATATTCTGTGCAGCGATTCGTAATGGGGAGTCTTCGGTCCCGTCCGAACGCCCGAGTTGTTATCTTGATGCCCGGTGGAGACTGCCTGCGCTTGTATTCGTTTCGATCCACGTTCTGTATCACTTTCAGCACCAACTGCTCGTCATAGCCCATCGAGACGATATCCGAAAGGCTGCGATCCTCTTCGACATAAGCCTCGAGGATGGGGTCCAGCACAGGGTAAGCCGGAAGACTGTCGGTATCCCGTTGATCATCCCTCAATTCGGCAGTGGGAGGGCGCTGAATCGTCGTATGAGGGATGACAGGCTCATCGGAGAGGCTGTTTCTGTAGTGGACCAGGTCATAGACAAGCGTCTTGTAGATATCTTTGATGACGGCGAAGCCTCCGGCCATATCTCCATACAGGGTGGCGTAACCCATACTCATTTCACTTTTGTTTCCTGTTGTAAGAACGATCCACCCGAATTTGTTGCACAGGGCCATCAACAAATTTCCGCGAATCCTGGGCTGGATATTTTCTTCTGCAATGTCCGAGGGTTTGCCCTCGAATTCGTCGGAAAGCTCCGATAGATATGTGTCGAAAATCTCTTGAATCGGCAAGGTGATGAGACGAACTCCCAGGTTCCTGGCCGTAGCAACAGCGTCTCCACGCGTATCGTCTGAAGAATACCTCGAAGGCATGGTTACGCAGATGACATTGTCGGGACCCAACGCATCCGTCGCGATTACAGAGACGAGCGCAGAATCAACGCCTCCCGACAGGGCCACAAGGACTGTTTGGAATCCGTTCTTCCGCACATAGTCCCTGGTTCCGAGGACAAGGGCGCCATAGATGTCCTTGAGACGGGTATCTGGGATTGGGGGACCGGTTTCAGCCGGCGTGGTCCTCGCACCTTCTACAGGCCCATCGACAGGCGGTAGATCAATTCGGTAAATTTTGTCCTTCCGTGTTTCTTTTCTTCTTCGGGGATCGTGAAGCCGATGTCTGAATACGGATTCGGCGTCGATATCCACAATCAGGAGGTCCTCTTCGAAGCGAGGAGACGATGCCAGGATGACCCCTTCCTGGTCCATTACAAAACTTCCGCCGTCAAAGACCAGTTCGTCCTGCCCACCAACCAGATTACAGAACGCCAGGGCTGCCCCATAGTCCGATGCGCGGGTGGCAATCATCTGTTCTCTTTGCAGACCTTTCCCATCGTGAAAAGGGGAAGAGGAGATGTTCACAATCAATTCAGCATTCCCCGCCAGCGACTGCAGGTGAGCAGGGCCTCCGGGATACCAGATGTCTTCGCAGATGTTGACGCCGAAGGTCACACCGTTGAGGGTGTAGACACCCACTGAATCACCAGGACGAAAATACCGATCCTCATCGAAGACGCCATAGTTAGGCAGAAAGGATTTGTGGTAAACATCGATCAGCTGGCCATCGCACGCAATGGCCGCAGCGTTGTAAATGTCGTCCTTGCGGTCCGCAAATCCGATAACAGCTGCGATGTTTGAGGTTTCTTTAACCAGATGATTGAGTGCGCGAAGATTTGCATCTATGAAGCGGGGTTTGAAAAGCAGGTCTTCAGGAGGGTAGCCCGTTATTGCTAGCTCAGGAAATGCAACCAGTGTTGCGCCCAGTTTCCTCGCATTTACAATTCCGGTAAGAATTTTTTCCTGGTTTCCGTCCAGATCGCCGACGGATACATTTATTTGTGCCAAAGCAATACGTATGGTTCGCAGATCAGGCTTCCCTGTGGAGGCAGACACGGGTCAGTTTCCACTTTCTCCGGGGGTGACGTTCCGGACGGCTTGCTCGATCAGTCTCGCTGCCATTTCGTCGCTGGTTTTGCCGGTGTTGATGGTAAGGTGATACAGGGCGGCATCGTTCCAATTGACTCCATAGTTGTCCTTGATATAGGTCGATCTGCGTTTGTCGCTGGACAAAATCGTATCCTTGGCTGCTTTCTCAGATTGGATTTTTCTTCTCTCCATCACCACCTGGATCCGCCTGTCGAGCGGTGCAATGGTTCGCACGTGGATGGTGTTGGGCTGGTTGGACAGTATGGACTGCCCACCACGTCCTACAATGATGATCTGGTCCCTTTTGTATAGCCGGTTGACGGCGGCCTGCAGGAATTTCAGATAATCCCTCTGATCCAAAAGGTGACGTTCTTCATTCAAGGCAGCATCATCCGCCAGGAGGGCAGCAGATACTTCATAGGGAAATTCGAGACCCCAAAGCATGGCAGGGGGAACAGGTACGGACTGTGAAGGTGTGATTAATCCGTGAATGAATCGTTTTACAGAGCTTTGACTCCGTTCATCGAATTTTTCGACTTCCGCTTCAGGAACATTGGCTTCTTTTGCTACTTCGGTGATGAGGCCCTTGTCAACCCAATCATAGTTTAACAATTGGGCGGTTCTGCGGGCAACGAGATCGCCTATGCTTCCCAGTTGTCGAGATATTGTCACAACGGCCACAACATCCATCCTTACATTCGGATCCAGAATTGTTGAACAGGCAACCAATCACAAGCAACTAAAAGTTGGGATAGAACCGGTGCCTGTTATCTGTGATGTCCGATCGCTCTCTGAGGTCGGTAAACCAGGCGGCGAAGGTTTCATTTCGCTTCTGACCCAGCAGTTTCTGTGTCAGGGCATCTCCCTCGGACTGAAATTTTGACTCGTCCACGGCTTGGCGTTCGAGAACTCTCAGGATATAGGCACCTCTATCAGTTTTTACGATTTGACTGAGTGCGCCTCGCTCCAGATTGAATGCTGCTGCGGTGAAGGCATTTCTCCCCCCAACACTAGGCAGAAAGCCTGTTCTGCTAAAGGGCTTTGAGGTGTTATAGGGTATATCCAGATGCTTCGCAGCATCCATTAACCCTTTTCCGCCCTGTAGGGCCGACAGAAGAGGTGTCAATCGGCCCGCAACCAAGTCGACTTTCTTATTGGTCCTCAGGCTGGTGAGTATTCTGGTATGGACTTCATCCAACGGTTGTGGTCCCTCAATGCGTTTGTCTTTGAGTGCGAAAATGTAAATGCCCTGATCCGTTTCGATCGTATTCGATAGCGCACCTGGAGAGGAATTCAAGAAAGTATTCACCAAACCTGAGGTTCTGTTCTGCAGCAAAGGGAAGAACCCTCCAGCGGTGATGAATCCCGATTCCTGCGGGGTAAGATCCATTTCCGCGGCTACAGCGTCAAATCCATCCTCCAAGCCCCTGTCCCGAAACTCCTCCGCTTTGAGCCTGAGTTCATCCAGTGTATTTCTCCCTGCCTCGACTTTCAGAAGAATGTGGCGCGCCTTCACCTGTAGACTGTCTGCAGCGCCCTTTCTTTCTTCTGCTTTAATGATGTGCCAGCCGAAACGGGTCTGGGATGGTTCGGATACTTCGCCAGGAGCCAGTGCGAAAGCTGTTTCTTCAAACGGCTTCACCATCTGACCGCGTTTGAAGAAGCCGAGGTCGCCACCCTTCCTGGCGCTCCCAGGGTCATCTGAGTTGTTACGTGCCAAGCGTTCGAATTCGGCACCACTCCGTATTTCCTCAAGGAGTGCCCGAATCTCTGATTCGGTATCTGCCTTGTCCTGGTCCGATGGCGTTTTGGAAAACGTAACGAACGCTGCCTTGATAGCTGCTGCCTGACTGAACTCGTCTTTGTGTTCTGAATAGTAGGACTGTATTTCATCGTCCCCAACCGTCACAAGTGAATCGGGTATGGTCCGTGCCTCTATTCCTGCGTATTCGACTTTCACCTTTTCGTTTTCTTCAATGTATGCCTGCCGGACTTCGCTCGTGGTTACTCTTACACCTCCAGCGATCATCTCCTGCAACTTTTGTGTTAGGAGGGCCTGGCGTGCTGCGAATTCGGCACCAAGGACAAACTGTTTCCGCTGCGCATCGCTGTATGTGGTCGGATCATCCAGGAACTGGCTGTATTTCGCAGGGTCGAAACTGCCATCGGTCTGGAATACTTCCTGACTCTTTACCCATTCGGCAGGTTGCACGCGATTGATGAAATTCACCTCTTGATCGGAAACCGAAATATTGTGCTTCTCAATCTGCTGCGCAAAGAGTGCCTGGGCAACCATACGGTCCCATGTTTGTCGAATCAATGGCGCTAGTTCCGGTTCCGGATTCTGGTCAGTCTTGGACTGCTGATATAAATTACGTAGGGCGTCCTCAAACTCCTGGTATTCGATCTTGCGCCCATTGATACTCCCAACGGAATCTCCGACCGGACCTTCGCCTGACCTGCCGCTGAAATCGGCACCCCATTCGAACACGATAAGCCCTACAAAAGCAAAAGCTACAATCCACATTATAGCCTTGATAAATATGACATTTCGCAGACTATTCAGCATTTAATTAAGTCCTCCTATGCTCCCAAATGGGATAGTTCCAGATGGCCGTTCGCGATGGCGTAGATAAAAAGAATCCAGGGATACGAAACGAATCACCTGGAGGGTGAATCTGCAGAAATCGGGTGGCCAATTATTCGGCTAAATTCTTATCAATACATAAATTATAGGAAGTATCCATGCTAAGCAAGTCTTTTTTAGTATACCTCGTATTCGTTCTCCCATGAGCGCTTGACGGGGTGGACCAAAATACCTATACTCAGCAGGAGTTGCCTCCCAACTTCATACTTTTCAACGGTTAGTCCAATTTCCCTTTCCCATACTCAGGGTGATCACGGAGTTTCGATGTATTCGATGGTTTGGAAAAAGGCTTGGTGGATCCGCCTCGGTCTGTACGCCACATTTTTTCTCGTGTTTGGCTATCAAAACACAGGAGCCGGTGAATATCTGTGGCCACTTGCGGCGCCGCCAGCTCTAACTTCCACTTTTGGTGAATATCGGCCTGGTCGATTTCATGCCGGACTGGACATCAAGACGTGGGGGCGCGAAGGATATCCGATCCTTGCGGTAGACGATGGATACGTATGGCGAGTGAGAACCTCACCCTGGGGATACGGACGGGCGGTCTATTTCAGATTGCGGGATGGCAATACGGTTGTATATGCGCATCTGTCGGGATTTTCCGATGAGATCCAGAAGATCGTTTCGGCAGAGCAGATCCGCCACGGAAAATACAGTGTCAATCTGTTCCTGAATCCAAAACAGGTCAACGCTACAAAAGGAGACACCCTCGGGTATTCGGGAAGCACCGGCATAGGATTTCCACATCTTCATTTCGAATTCAGGGACAGCTCCGGGAGAGCCGCCAACCCGCTCCAACACGGATTCAAGGTTCAGGACACGCTCCCACCCACAATTCAAGCGGTAGCCCTGATTCCACTGGACGCCGACTCCAGGGTGGGAGGGGAAACCCGTCCGATAACCACAGCTGTGAAATGGGAACCGAAACGAAAAAGATTTTTAGTACCGGGGAGCATCTCCATAGAGGGTAGGGTTGGTGTTGCAGTCAAGGTGTATGATCGCGCCGATGGTTCCCAGTTCGCCAACCGCCTTGCTCCGTTCAGGATCAAATTGTATGTAGATGGAAATGAAGCGTATGAGACCACATATACACGCCTGGCATATAACGCAGACTGGCGGATGGATGAGATGGGTCAAGTGGAACTGGACCGGAATTTTGTATTGAAGGCGCGAGGGGATGGCATTTTTCACAACCTGTATCGGGAAACAGGCAACAGACTTTCCCTTCACGGGAGCTACAGGCCGGGCGATGGGGTACTCCACTCGGCCAGGAGGCGTTCGGGATCCGGTATTGCTCTTCCGGTAGGATTCCACGTCTTGAGGATCGATACCGAGGACGCTTTCGGGAACAGATCTTCCGCAGAGATAAAAGTGCTGGCGAATGAGGCACCGCGTGTCGAGGGTGCTTCCGCGGAGATTATTGGAGATTCGGTTTACGTGAGCGCAACTGTGCCAAGTGTAATCGGTGACTCCATTCAGGTGACCATAGCAGGTTCCAGAGACATGGGTGGATCCTGGGAAGCTCTGGGTAAGGTCTTTCGAACGGACGGGAAACCATTCAGGAAAGCGGTGTTCAAACACCACGGGTTGTATCGAATAACGGCAAGAAATGCATTTGGCCAAAGTGCGTTTCAGACGTGCAGTCCTCCCGTAGCAATTGATAGCAGTGTTTCGGAAGGTTTGCTTTTTTTTACTGAAGAGACGTATGCTGATTTTTCGGTGCTTCAGATCCGGTCGGACAGGATACTTGTGCGTTCACCAGAAGTAAGGGCAGACTCAAGAGAATGGGAGCAGGTGTTGTCGGTTTCGCAGACTGGAATGACATCGTATGAAACTGTGCTGAAAGCCAGTAA
>CAVOEZ010000107.1:0-9196 GCA_963694355.1 Latescibacteria bacterium UBA2968
CGTCCGGAGAACGGGAAGGCGAGGAAGAATTTGATCACGTGTGGTCTACCGGCGGACACGAGAACTACATCCCGTTCACCGGAGGCTGCATGTCGTCCGGTTTCGGCGGAGGTGTGGGTGCACTCGCCATGTCTCGGTATCCCGACCTCACCAACGACCAGATCGCCCAGATTTTGAGGAACACCGCCAGAGGCAATCGCTGGAATCCATACCTTGGTTGGGGAATACTCGATGCGGCCAAAGCGGTCTCCCTCGCTGAAGACCAACTGTGCCAGAATCTCAAGGTAGATGTGGGAAGATGCTCTGTTCTGCAGAAGCGTGGCAAGCCTTTCGTCCGAGTTAGTGTTGAAAACAAGGGTGTGTTCAATGTTGGAAAGGCACTGGCGGTTGCCTTTAACGGAAATCCAATGGAACCTGCCGACCCCGAGGCTTCGCCAGCGAATCCGGCGACACTGATTGTTTCACAGATTGGGCACGCCATTGGACCGGTGCGTGGATTCGACAAGACCAAACTGGATATCGAATTGACACACGCGCCTGAAAAGGAGCTGTGGATACAGGTCAACACCCTGGACCACTGGGGCTCGGACACCATCGACACGGTGAAAATCCCCCTGTAATTTACGGATGCATTGCTCATGACCTCGAGAGAACGATTGCTGACCGCGCTGCGTGGGGGCGTGCCCGACAGGGTACCCATGCCGCTGCGGATGTGGAAGTTTCTCAGGAAATACTATCCAGATACGAATGATCCGTTGGAAAAGGCCCTGCGTGCCCACGACGAATTCGGTATCGATCTTTGGCATTATGCCCTCTCGCCGATCCTGCCGTGCTTCTCACCTACCTCAGAGCCCTGGAGAGAAGACATCACCGTGGAAGTCAATCACGAGGTCCGTAACAACCGCAATATCTGGGATCGCACCATTTACACACCCGAAGGTGAGCTGCACGACGTGAAGCAGGCGCTCATTGTGCATGAAGGGAGCGGTTCGGGCCCTGAGATCGTGGAGCCCCTTGTAAAGGACTTCAACAGGGACCTGCCTCTGATGCGATATATGCAGGCAGAGCCGGAGCGACTGGATCTGGAGAAAGCCAAAGAGGTCGACAGAAGCATCGGGGACAGGGGCTTGATGATCACCAGCCTGTACAGTCCCATCGACTGCCGAGACATGTTGAAACCCGCCGATTTTCTGATGCTCTACTACGATGACCGGGAGGCCTTTCGGGAAATTGTGGATATCGGCGCCGAAGCCATGATGGAGGAAACACGTTGTGTCCTCGAGGCTGGATTCGAAGTACTCCAGACATGGTGGTTTTACGCCTCGCCCAGCTACGGTTGGAGTCCCCGGATTTATGAAGAGATGTTCCTCCCGCATCTGATAAAGCACGTCGAATTAGTTCACGAGTATGGCGCGCTGTATGTCTATTACGATGATGGCAAGATGTCCAGGTTTATCGATATGTATGTGAACGCGGGGATCGACTGCCTGATGACCCTTACACCCCCGCCTATGGGAGATGTTGTCCCAGCGGAAGTTAAACAAAGATACGGAGCAGATGTCGTCCTGATGGGTGGTGTGGACGCCGTTAACGAGATCTACCTCAGCGAACCTTCGGCAATACGTACAATGGTCGAGGAGCGCCTCGAGATACTCAAACCCGGCGGCGCTTACATCCTCGATGGCTCGAACTCGCTTGTATACGAAACCCCACCTGAGAATGTCCGTGCATTTGCGCAAGCCGGTCTGGAATTTGGGGCCTACTAGACCTCATCATTTGGGGAGATTAGATGGCAGCCGAGAGCAATCGTTTTACATTGATAACCACAGGAGATCTGGAGGCAGGTTCCAATGGGGCCCTGCAATTCGGCTACAAACCGGAAGCCGTACTTGCTCCCGGATCCCGGCTCTGGTTCATCTACGACATTCGGCAGGATGCCGGCCCGCCCCAGTCAGAATATCCCGATCAACCCAACCACATCTCAGTCCATCTGAATTCTGGAACTGCCGTTTCCTGTGAAGGGTACGGAGCCCGCACACTGGACTACTATCCTGTACTTCCAGAGTTCCTGCACGTCTGCGAAATATGCCTTGGCGAAGGGATAAACTCCGGGGATGAACTGAGAATCGATCTCGGCTCGGATGCTGGTCCATGGAGATTTGCGCAGAATCCCATTGATGACTTCAAATTCTGGCTGGTCGAATCCAGTTCGCCGGAACAGACCTTTTCGCCTACCGGCTACAAGACATACCGGAAGTTTGCTCCTTCCGTAGATCCCGACGCGAAGGAAGATCAACCGCTGTCGGTCTCTGCAAAATTTAGAGGCATGTACCCGGCTTTCGCTCCGGAAAACACCAGGAAGACACCGGGCATACTGTGGGGTGAGATCCACGGCATGGTGTTCAACCAGCGGCCTCTCGATGATTACTACAACTACGCAAAGCACATTGCGAAATATGATTTTGCAGCCCCGATGCTGTTCAGCTACAACACCTGCGTGGGGAACGTGTGGGACCACGTCAGGGACACGGCGGACAGGTTTACGGAGCCGGGAGAATTTGTCGCCATTTCCGGCGTAGAGTTCGGCACACCGCCAGACGGCAGCCACCGGAATGCGCACTTCTTTCATCATGTGGGTGTCCCACCCATTTTTTTTGAAGAGCGCCCGCCTGCCCTTGAAGAACGCTTTACACGCCGGTTCCACCCGGATACGGTCTTCTGCAAGGACCTGGACCATTTCTACAAGACCATCAAACAGTTCGGAGGCATTGTCACCGGACACTTCCATACCCTCGAATTCCACAGAGAAATCCTTGGCGAACTGTGGCAGAAGCAGACGGGATCTGCGGCAGAGGAAGAGCGGATGTTCCTCCTCCTGAATCAGGGCATGCGTCTTGGGTTAGTCTGTGCAAGCGATACGCACGACTCTATGCCTGGTAATCCCGCACCCGAACCGGGCTGCCCTCAAACAGCAGGATTCATGGCCGTACTCTCGGACGATCTCTCCCGGGAATCGATCCACCGGGCCATTCTGGATCGTCGTGTATACGGCACCACCGGGGCCAGAATCGCACTGTATCTGGACGTGTCGAACAATCCCATGGGCAGCATTCTCCCGCTGTCCACACCAAGGACATTCTCGTTGAAGGTCGAGGGCTCCGATGCGTTGGAAAAGGTGGATCTGATCCGTGACGGTCTTGTCATCCAGAGTGTTGAGTCTGGTGATAGGACCTGGGAAGGCGAATTGTCGGATCCCCAGGGCGACGCTTCACACTGGTACGTCGTCAGGGTGACCCAGGTCGACGGCCATCGAGCGTGGAGCAGCCCCACCTGGTTCGAATAGTGAAAGCCCCCAGGGAAAGCTTCAGAACATTACTGACGAGGAACACGTGGTCCTTCTAACCGCCTCAGGCCCGAAGCTCTTCATCAGCCACACGGAACTTCTTAAAAATGAGTTCGTGCTGTGGCAGGAGCATAACAGACTCCTGATATCCCATCCAACGAAGGAAGCACCCTTCGAGAGTCTTTATTACGACATCTCCTGGGAACAGGTAGAGGATGACACGCTGGTCGGGTCAATGTCTGTGGCAGGCAGATCAATGGGCAGTTGGACCGCTTCTGCCCGTGGAAACAGAATCGACTTGTCATTCCAGGTGACAAACATTACCGATCAGCCGTGGCCCATCGCGGAAACTTCCATGTGCTACAAGCATCGCGGTGCCGTAGAATTCTGGGACCCGGACCTGGAGCGTACCTATGTTGAATGGCAGGACAGACCGGTCACGGTACGGGAAAGGATCGAACAGATCCACGGTTCAGGTGCCTTCTGGCCAAAAAACCAGCTCCACAGGTGCGAATTCTCCCACACATTCGACAGATTCAACCGCGTGGGCCTCAAGAATGCGACGACCGACGGGTGGCAGGTCCATAACAATGCCACCACAGGCGGCTGGATGGCGATTGAGCGGAATACAGGAGACTGGCTCTCAGGCATATTCTGGGACCGCTCTGAGCGAGTTTGCCAGAATGGACCGGACTATGGCTGCCTTCACGCAGGAATCTCCATTGGCTATGACATCGCGCCAGAACAGACCATAGAAAGAAAAGGCGTAATCTGTATCGATCGGATGTCTCCACAAGAATTTATGGCGCTATACCACAAACAAACAGGCATTTAAGAAGAATCAGCGCACAAGCATCCGGAGTGGGTTTTCGTTTCGGAGGGGTTGGCCAACAGGGTCTCTCTTGCTGTATCTCTCATCATCACTGGAAAAACCAACTCCCGTTTCGTGCTGTTGGGAACAGCGATTTACTTTTCAGTTCCAGGTGCGAAGGCGGCTTGGGCGTAAAAAGAAAAGCCGGTTCAGCAATCTGAACCGGCTTCGGTAGTTATCCCAATGGAGAATTAACGGTCTGGCTTCAAAACTCTTTCCACGATCTTTCCACCGCTCTTCTCCTTCAATATCTGTTTGGTTCTGCCATCCGGCATGATCTCCACTTTGACAAGGAAATGATCGGCGTCGAACTCTTGCAGTTCAACACCTGTCCCAACCTCATCCGATCCATGCCAAACCGCCAGTTCCACCGGCTCCCACTGCTTTGTCTTTGCTGACCGGTAGGCCGCGTCCATGATGGCGTTCACGACATACCCGTCGTAGAACGTCTCCATCGGTTCTGTTCCGTTGTCCAGCGAATCCAGCATATCCGTGAACATTTCCACATAGCCAAGCGATCCTGCCTCATCGCCCACCGGAAAGAGCCAGCCCGTTTCCGTCTCGGCCTTTTCGGCTACATACCCCTTCTCCCCTTCTGCAGTGAACATGTCAAATCCGGTACGAAGCCAGTGATTGAGCCAGATGGTGCCGCCGGTACCTGACACCTCATCTCTGAGATCCATTCCGCCTCGAAACGTCCAGCTCACCTCGAACTGTCCGATCGCGCCGCTGGCGTATTTCACGAGCCCCACAGCGCTGTCCTCCGCCTCGATCGGGTGAACCTGCGTATCCGCCCAGCACATCACCTCGAGTGGACGAACGTCCTTCCCGATGAAATTTCTACTGATCTCGATGCAGTGACATCCCATGTCCACTATAGCGCCGCCACCCGCCTTTTCTATATCCCAGAACCATTCGCTGTGGGGACCCGGATGGGTTTCTCTGGAGCGCGCCCACAGCACTTTGCCCAGAGCACCGTTTCGGGTGGACTGGATGGCCTTGAGTGTCTTGGGCGTATAGACCAGATCTTCCAGATAGCCCGCAAACACACCCGCCTTCTCCACGGCCTCGAGCATCCGTTTCGCCTCTTCGGCATTCCGCCCCAGAGGTTTGGTGCAAAGCACTGCCTTGCCGGCCTTGGCAGCCGAGTACACCGCCGCCTCGTGCAGATCATTCGGCAAGCCGATCACCACGACATCTGTCTCATCGTCGGTGATCGCCGCATCCATGTCAGTAGACCATCTGGGAATGTCCCAGTCCTTCGCGAACTTCTTCGCACCTTCTTCGCTGCGGGAATAGACCATCTTGACCCGGTCCCTGCTGCGCAGACCATGTAGAACGGTCGTGTAAAACATGCCGATAAACCCTGCGCCCAACATCGTAATCTTTCGCACGCTTGTCCCTCCTGTCCAGATATGATCCATGAGACCGTCGACACATTACTAAGGGATCGAACCCGTCTACACCGATGCGTTCTCCAGCAACACGGTAACGCCCATGTCCACATATTTTTGCCTGTTCTCGGGAGGTCCGATGCGATGGCAAACGGCTACACCGGATCCCTCGAGGGAACGCGCCACATACGCCACGCAGTCGTCCACGGTTTTCAAGTTGTGGTTGGGATGTCCCATCAGATTGAACATAAGATCCGTTGGGCCGAATGAGAGACAGTCTACCCCCGGCCTGGCGAAGATATGCGCACGTGTGACGGCCTCCACCGATTCGATCTGGAGCCACAAGATGCCAAACGTGTTCCACCAGGCGCCATAGTCCACCGGGTCGGGATGTTCGGAAACACCACGTCTCGCCCGACCTCCGTAACTGCGTCCGCCCTCGGGTGGGTAATAGAAGTAGTGCAAGGCTTCTGACACGGTCTCGTCCAATTCGGTCTGTGGAACCTCGACACCGCAGGGTCCGAGGTCGAGATAGTTCCCGATCAGGTAGGCGTTCCGGGTATGCTTGATTCTGAACTGAACGAAGACATCCAGTTCCTCGCACAGTCCACAGAACGCTGCAAGTCGCGCTTCGCTCAAGGGCGAATGCTGACTGTCCACCGAAATGAAATCGTAAGGACCGCTCTCTACGACCTCGCGGATGCGGTCAGTGTTTGCGGTGGCGGGTACACTGGCCCCCAGGATCTGTTGACCTTCGCGCATTCTTTTCTTGAGTCCAATCGGATTCGAAATCATAACGCCTCCTGGTCGCTGTAGGATTTCAGATCTTCAATATGTTCACATACCTTTTCAAAGGCGTTACCCACTTCCCGCATCCTTTGCTCACTGGCCAGCATTACCGTCTGGGAAATGGAAATTCGCTCCTTGCAGTATGCCTCGACATTGGGCAGATGCAGATTCCTGTAATCAGGGGCATGCGCCGAGGTCGTCCAGGCCAGGGGTTTGTAGTCGCTCCCAGACCAGTCGTGCTGGAAAACGGGATTCCTGTAAACCGGCTCCGTGTATCCGCCACTTGCGGGGACGCCTTCTGCCCTGAGCGCTTGAAGAAAAGCAGAACGGGAGACCCCCTCGAAAGCATCCGCAAGATAACGCGCGCCATAAACATGCCAGCTGACCCGCGTTGCCTCCGGAAGTCGCTTGATCGGTTCCAAACCCTCGAGACCCGACAGTGTTCGGCCAAGCATCTCGGCGTTCTGTTCCCGGATATCGTTCTGTTTCTCCAGCCGATCGAGCTGACATAGCAAAATTGCCGCGAGAAAATCCGTGATCCGGTGGTTAGCACCCCAGCGCAGTTCTTCGGGTGCACGGTCGTAAGTCGAGCGACCCGAGTTGATGGCGCATCCGATGATATCCGCGATCTCCTCGTCATTCGTCAGCGCAATGCCGCCTTCACCACTGGTCATATTTTTGCTCTGCTGGAAACTGAATCCGGAAGCCGCTCCCCAGCTGCCCAGTCCCCGGCCTGCATACTGCGCACCCCACCCATGTGCGGCATCTTCCAGTACAGTCAATCCGTTTCTCTCGGCAAGATCAAGGATACGCTTCATGTCGCACGCCAGCCCACCAAAGTGTACGACCATGATCGCCCGGGTGCGCGGCGTAATCGCAGCTTCGATGGCATCGGGATCGATGTTATTCGTTTGCGGGTCGATGTCCGCAAAGGTGACCGTGGCACCGGCCATCATAATCCCCATACACGTTCCGTGAAAGGTATAGGGGCTGGTAATCACCTCATCCCCGACCCCGATTCTGGCGCCTCTATAGATTACTTCCAGCGCCGAGGTGCCCCCTGTGCACAGCAATCCATATTTCGCACCCTGCAAGCGGGCAAACTCCTCTTCGAATTCCTGGCATTTTGATCCGCGATTCCAGTTTCCACTCTCCAGAACCTCCATAATCGCCGCGGCTTCCTCTTCATCGTACTGCGGCCAGGGCACCGCAACAGGACCTTCGATGACCGGCTTCCCACCTAATAATGCAAGTTGACTCGACATTGGCTGTCCCCACAAGAAATGGTAACTTACTCCGATCCAGGCTAGATCGAGCAGGCCGAATCCGGAGTAGATAATCCAGAACAGGAGCGTTAAATGAAAGTTGAAATGGAAGAACTGAATATCAAATATGAATTAACACTGCCGGGCGGCAAGGTCCTCCTCGAAATTGAGAAGGCGGAATTGGAGTGCTCCTCTACTCGGAAGCATCCAGGGAGATACTCCTGGTGGAGCAGTTCAGGTATCCTGCCTTCGCCGGAATCAGGAGAAACGGGTTGAATGAAAGTGGGTGGCTGCTGGAAATCGTCGCGGGAATAAAGGATGACGAAGGTCCGGAAGTAGCCCGGAGAGAAATTTTCGAAGAAACAGGCCTGAGTCTGATTCGCCCGCTGGAATACCTGATCACCTTCTACGTGAGTCCAGGCGGATCATCAGATCGAATCTAACTGTATCTTGCGTGTGTAGACCTGAATAACGAACTCGCCAAAAACACAGGAGTGGCTTCGGAGGGCGAGGCTATCAGAACCCGAGTCATTTCATTTGATACCGCGCTGCAAATGATCTCTGACGGCCGGATTCAGGATGGAAAAACGATTATTGCCGTATATATCCGGAAGGAGAGACTGACAGATCAGATTACCTAAAGCATTCTTTCCTTTTTTACCGAGGCGGCTTCTGGATAACGTTCAGCAATCCCGCCAACCGAAGCCACGAAGGCGTCCGCCTGTTCCCGTGCCAGACCTACGAAGTCCTCACTCTTTTCGAGAATCGCACATATTTCACTGGTCGACAGGGGCAGCCTTTCGTCACGCCCAAGTCGCTCGGCCAGATCGTTCTCCACCTTGCCCATCTCACGCATACCCAGAGCGGAAGCCACTGCGTGTTCCTTTATCGCCTCGTGGACTTGTTCCCTGCCCGCACCTCGTTGAACCGACTCCATCAGCAGCGTGGTTGTCGCCAGGAAGGGCATGTAACGCTCAAGCTCGTTCTGGATTACTGCCTCGTAAATGCCCATATCGTTGAGCACGTGAAGCATGGTCTCAACCATACCGTCAAAGGCGAACACACTGTCTGGAAGGGCCACGCGACGCACCACGGAACAGGAAATATCCCCTTCGAACCACTGGTCCCCGACCAGACTGCCTACCATATGGACGTGACCACCCAGGATGACCTGAAATCCGTTGATTCGCTCAGTACTCCGGGTATTCATCTTGTGCGGCATCGCTGAGGACCCCACCTGACCCTTCGCAAATCCTTCCGTGGCACTTTCGGTTCCCGCCATCAGGCGCAGCGTGCGTGCAAGATTCGCGATCCCTCCCCCCAACTGATAGAAACAGCTGATCACCTCGAAATCCAGACCTCTTGGATAGATCTGGCCAACGGCCCCCAGCTCATGTCCAAATCCAAGGTGGATCCGTATCTCCTCCTGAAGTTGAGCCATCTTATCCTTGTCGCCAACCAGTGTCAACTGATCCAGCGATGTCCCTACAGCCCCCTTCAGACCTCTAAGGGGATAGGCGGAGATGAGATGCTC
>CAVOEZ010000108.1:0-9163 GCA_963694355.1 Latescibacteria bacterium UBA2968
GTGATCTACGAAAAAGTAGATATTGCCGTCATCATTGGAGACGGTCAGGGTAATTTCCAAACCCAGATGGTCTTCGATGAAGGACTTTGCACCTTCCGTCCTCAGGCAAGGATTACAGAATCCGGCCGCAATGGGTGCATCCTCCCCCTTCTTCTGTTTAATCTCAACAGCGTACCCATCATTGCTGACAAACATTGCCGTACCCGAGTCACTGATCACATGATGACGTCCTCCCTGGAAGATTTTCACCAGGAAATCACAGTAACCGGGAATATCCTTCACGTGCACTTCTACATGATCGAAAAGCACTACCTTACCCATTTTTACCCCCTTGATTGATGAATGGTTTCTCCATTCCTGATACCATGCCCATCGCCGTTTATTCCCAACTTGCGACGAAATCCTCAACACCGAATCCTGCCGGCAGGTCGTTCATCTCGTAGTTCGTATCCGTCCCCTGGAACCCACCAATCTGCTGTGGAGTCGGTCTCCGTAATCTCCTGTCCAATTCCGCGAAACGATTACAAAGTTGATCCGCTTCGGAAATCGTGAATCGATTTCCGAAAGCCACCATATCACCTTCATTGAACCAGGGGATGGTTTCTCCGTTCGAGTCTTTATGGACCTTGACCTTCACGGCCACTTTGGACAACAATGCAAGTGTCGATATCCTTCCCTCTTTCCCCGGATGCAATCTTCCAAGAGCATCGATGAACGCTGGTTCTTGTTTCTCGATCATCGCCCTGAAAATCGTCTCGAAACCATCCAATTCGTCCCGATACAACCTGTCGAATCCCTCGAATTGCTCACGTGGACCCGGTGGAAGGTCACCGATCAGACCAGGCTCCCAGTGACGCCAGTGGACCATTGACATGGCGTCTCCCCCAAACCTTCGGTACCCGAGGTGCACCGTCCTTCGTTTGGTCAAGCTGTAATTACTTCCCCAATGCAGCATCAGGTGGACGTAAACCACACCATCTCCTGCCTTTAGTTCTACGGGAACACTGTTTGGGAGAGCCACGGTGGGATCTTCTGCAAGCTGACGGTCCTCCGCCTCGGTATTGGTGCGAAAGTGACTGCCCGGGACAACCCAAAGCACATTGTCGTCATACAGCGGGATATTCCACTGGAGGTAGGCTGGACCATAGTCGATGTAATTTTGGAGCATTCCACCAAGCGGAGCTGCCTTTGGTGGCGATGTATCGCGGTGCCATTTAGCGGGTCCATTGTCGTACTCAGGGTTGCAGATGCATGCCATGTAGGTCACAGAAACATCGGAATCATCCAGCAACGCACGGGATACCCCCAAGGTCTCCTCCTGCAAGCAAAACGAGATCGCATTCACGGTCTTATCATCATAATCCTCGTCGAACTTCAACCTGGGTTGTGGACTTGTTGCCCACGCACCTCCCGGTGGCTCTCCCGCTTTGCGATTCCTGGTTGCCTCAGCCTTCCGTCGTTCCACCATAGGTTTAATACTTGATCGCATCGTTTCGATCATATCAGAATCGATAAGATCTCGGATAATCAGATACCCGTTTTCAAGCAGACTTCGGCGGTCGACCTTCTTCAGCAAATCGGCATTCAGAATGTCTGACATAGAACCAACTCCCTATTCCGGGTTTCTCATGCTCTCGCCCTGTCCATCACTCCCAGCAGAAACTCACGGCTCTCCACCACCTGATCTTCCTGAAGACTGTGGGCAATCAGAGCGCCCTCAAACCCAATACCCTCGAGCAATCCGAGATAATGATCGTAATCGAGGAGTCCCGTTCCTGCGGCAACGTGTCCTGCCTCGCCGTCCCGCTCCAGGTCCTTGGCGTGCGCCATCGCGATGTCCCCACCAAGAAGATCGAACGCCTCGTCAAGAATCTCGCGCATTCGCTTCAGGCCGCCCTTGGGAAACAGATTGGCGCCGTCCATCACCACCTTCAGGTGCTCAGACTGGACCTCGTCCAGGAGCTTTCTCGCCTTGACCGCCGAATCCACCACATTGGAGACCTCGGTCTCGAAGACGAGCGTAACGTCGTGGTTTTCTGCGATCTCCACAGCCTCGGCCATCGAGGCAACCATATCCCGCCACGCTTCCTCGGATGCATTCTCGTGATGATGTGCCCACATGTAATCCGAATCGCGCGTTCCGGTGCACAGGGTGATCAACGACGTACCGAACCACCCACAAGCCGCCGCAACCTTCCCGAACCGTCTCATCCCCTCCGCACGGACATTCAGATCGGGATGAATCATATTGAATGTTCCAGAAACGGCCGACATTTCAATGCCGTGCGCAGCCATTGTCTCTCGCACCTCTGAGGCATACGCCTCAGATATCCAAGTCGGCATCGGCTCCCCGCCGGCGCTTTCGATATTGAATTGGACGGCTTCGAATCCATGCGACCGTACGGCACCCAGCACCTCGTCGAGCGTCGGCCTGGTGAATGTCTTCGTGAAAATGCCCAGTTTCATTTGTTCCTCACTTCAACTGATCTTGTGCCTGCTTCACAATATCGATGCCCACCAGATTGCTCCAGGCATTCAACAGTGCCTTTGTCACTTCGCCAACCTCACCGGAACCTACCGGCAAACCGTTGAACTTCGTTGCAGGCATAATACAGTAGGGCGTGCTTGTAAAGAACAGCTCGTCTGCAGTATACAGATCGTATGGCTGGAGCTCGGTCACCTCGTTCTCGATGCCTAAATCCGAGGCGAGTTCCAGAACGGTTTCGCGGCTCACGCCGGCAAGACTGTTCTGCGACTTCGGCGTTCTCAGCCTGCCATCCGAGACCGCAAAAATGTTGCCGCCCTTATTCTCCGCCACATTCCCGTGAACATCAAGAATGATGCCCTGAGCGAGTGGATCAACGAGCTTTACCTCTATCTCGGCCAGTGTATAGGCCATTCTGCTTCTGTTCTTGATCCGTGCATCCAGCGACTGGGAAGGAATGATCCGGCTCATGGACGTAACAGCATGGCATCCCTCTGCATAGAACGAAGCCCATCCGGTAAGATCCATCGGCGCGGTATGAATCATCACAGTCGCCCTACCCTGTTGTATGGTAGGGTCAGGACCTGGCATCGAAACCCCTCGGGATATGTTGTGTACAATCCAGATATCATCCCCCGGGGCGACCTCCGGCAAATTCGTCTTCACCACACCCAGGGTGATCTCCCTCATCTCGGCCTCACTGCACCCTGGATCTATCCTGGTCACCTTCAAAGACTTGTACAGCCGCTTGATATGTTGATCGAGCTTGAAAGGTTGATGTCCGAAAGTCCGGGTAGACTCCGTGACTGTATCTCCGAGTGTAACGGCGCTGTCGAAAATCGAGATTTTCGCCTCGGACTCAGGCACCATCTCCCCTGAAATGTAAACCTGTCTCATTCCCGCCTCCTGAGATTCACCTTTACCCTTGCATCGCGATCACATTGTTATTCCCGACCTCGGTGTTTCCTGCTTGCTGATTCGCCCCGCACGGCCCGATTGAATCGAAAACGAACGCGAAACAGCTCGGACCTCCCTAATTACTCCCTGGGCATCTCCCCCGCTTTTCGTTCTGAATTTGGACGAAACGAAGGAACACACAGCTTCTTGCTGTCCTGAGCGATCGAGTCTGCGGCAAGTACTGGCGGCGCAGAGGTCTCCATTGCCTTGTACACATCATAGTCCAGTTCCTGCTTCCCGATCACCGCATCTCTGAACGCCGCATGAACGTAGTAATCCATATCCGAGTGCCCGCTGCCTCTGGCTTCATCCGGGGCATCTGCACGCTCATAACGCCAGTCGACTTCCGCCTTGTCGACCATCTGCCCATCAGCGAGCCACATCTTCGGCATATCGCTCCCGGTTCGTTTCCACTCCACGGACCCTTTGGTGCCAATCACCTGCTGCCAGTGATAATCCCTTGGCGGATGCGGCTGGGAGAAACTAGCTCCCATTCTCATCAGGGCGCCCTTTTCCGTCTTCATCAACGCGATCTGCATGTCCGGTCCGGCCAGCTCAGGATGGGCGTCGCTCGGGGAATCAGTACTCATCCCAACGACCTCGACCACACGGTCATCCAGCACCTTCAGCATGGGCCCCAAATCATGGGGAAGATAGTGTATGGGGGGCATGTGATACATCCAGGTCGGTTTCGCCTCGGGATGATCTTCGAGATCCTCCGGGCCGTAAAACTTCCCCGTGTCCGGATCTCGGAAAGACTTACCTGCATAATAGTGAAAGTATTGACCTTCACAGTAGGTGATCTTCCCCAGTTCTCCCTCGGCGACCATTCGGCGCCACTCATCGATATAACCTGCGTATCGGCATTGTTCTGCTAACTGGAACACCTTTCCTGAACGTTCCTGGGCGACCACAATCCGCCAGCAATCTTCCATACTGTGAGCGCCCGGGACCTCCATATTCACATGTTTACCCGCTTCGAGCGCCTGCGCCGCCATCCCGCCCTGGTCCCTGGACCGAACAGTCAACGCAATCGCATCGACACTTTCTGATCCGAGCACATCCTCATATCGCTCGAACGTCTCCACAGGATCCGAATGCGCTATCCGCTCGCGTGCCGCTTCATGTGTATGCACGACAGGATCACAGATGGCGGTAATTCTGTATCCACCGATCCGTTGCAGCTGCGACATCCATCCCAACCCTCTTCCGCCAAGACCCACCACAGCGATCCGTATTTCATCCATGCAAATTCTCCATTGGCCAACCATCGGCCCCGATTTGTAGTGTCCTATTACGCATACTCGTAAGCCTCGAGCGTCTGCTCAGCAATCCGCTCCCAGGAAATCGACCCGGCAAGATCCATTGCGCCCTGACCACAACGAGCCAGATCGAGGTCTTGCGCACGCTCCATTGCACGCTTCAACGCTCCGGGAGAATCCGGATCGTATGGAATACCCACCTCATCGTTCACAAGCTCGGTGAGACAACCGATCCGGGGCGCTATCACAGGTTTACCGAATGAAAGCGCCGTTATAACGGATCCGGAAGTGAGAATCTGTAGAAAGGGCAGCGCCACCACATCAGCCGCATTGAGGTAGATCTGAAAATCCTCGCCCGGGAAAAACTCCGAAGTCTGCACGACAATCCGCGGATTACCCTCCTGCGCCTGTTTGGCCAGGTCCTTGCTGTAATCCGAAGTCGGTTTCACCGCCATCAACAGCCTCAGGTGATCACCTTCCAACGCTTCGAATGTGGTCAACAACTGCTCAACTCCTTTGTAAGGGCGTACATTTCCAAAGAAGAGATATACGAACTGCTCGTCCGATAGACCGAGGTGATCTCTGGCCGCCGCTCTCGAAATCTCATTTGGATAAGCCTCTATGAAATTCCCATGGGGGATGGTAAATACCCCCTCAGTGCGATGAAATCGTTTCTCCACCCGCGATCGTCCGTATTCGCAATGAACGATGAGTGACGAAGCGATTTCCGAAATCCCCATCCGGGCGATCCTGTCCAGCTCCGGGTGGGTGCTCTCGTGTGGAAAGAGATTGTGCACTGTCCAAACCACCTTGTAGCCCAGATGCCTCGCGTACCATAGATTCTCCATCAGGGCCGTGCAGATACGCACACTCTCTTCGAGATCCGGCCGCGTATATATGTAATGCGGCCAGTGAATATGCAGCACATCCATCGCATCTCTATTGTCATCCAACCACTTCTTACTCAAGTCTTCAGCTTGTGCGGAAACCAGCTCCACACCGATCTTTCCCATAGCTCGTGCAAGCAGGGGACCGTACGGATTGGTCTTGTCTATCTCTAATCCCGCGGCTCCCCAGTAGAACCCACACTTCATATTCTCATCTCCGCATCTGACGTGTGCACGTATTCACTTTCCCAACAGAATAGAGAGCTTCCCGGTTCCGACAACTTTCACACCCGGGCCGCGACCCTCGACTGCCTCCTTCTTTCTATACCACCCTCAACCTGGCCCACCTGACATGGGTCAGGCTGTTGAATGTACACCACCAGCTCGCATAAAGCTCGTTATCCATGGTCGCCAGGAGGGTGGGTGCGCCAAATGCAATCATGTCATGACTCCTGGGGTATTGATCAGGAATCGGGATACCAATATGGGTCCATCCAGTAGAATCCCACAACCGAACCTGCTCACCGATATTCCAACTTCTTCCACCGTCGTGCGACAACACACACATGAACCCGGGATGGTCCGATTCACGCATCGTATACACGGCACACACGGTGCCATCGGACAATTCAACCGGCCAATGCGTTTGACCTGGAATTCCCGTCGTTTGGGGTACAGGCCAGTCCACTCCAGGGTTGTCTACAAAGGAGCAATGCAGGGGTAGATCGATCGGTCCCTCCTCGGGTCGGGTCATGTCCGCGGTCCAGAAAAGAGAAAAAAGCCGGTCATCCTTGAGCCGAATGACTTTCCCGTGCCAGAACCCCTTGCCTTCCGCCTCACCATCCGCGACTATAACCATTTCTCCCCAGGTATTTCCCCGGTCGCGAGAGAACAATCCCAGCATTCTCGGCTTGAACGGCTTCTCTTCTTCCCAGCCGTGCCATCTGTCAAAAATTGCAAGCCAGCTGCCATTCTCCAGTTCGATCACGGGATCCGTCGGCGTGGCGACTAGCCCCTCCGGCAATCCAACAGTTCGAGGCTCAGACCAGGTCATCCCTCCATCCTGCGAGGTGAACAGCACGGGTTCATTTTCGATTATCCCCCCGGATGCACTGAACATTGGACGATCCGGGTCGGATCTGTCCGCGCGGAATGCCAGAACCACCAGGGAGCCATCCTCCATCCGTGAAAGAAAGCCATCGTGATAGGAATACGGCCGGTCATCCCCTTCTCTGGTATGGAGGAAACCCTCCTCGGTCCAGGACTCGCCTCCATCCAGGGACCGCAAAAGCGCAATATTGGTGTCCGAAGCATACATCCCGGAGCCCCGCTGGATGGTGCTGATAAACTCGTACCGAGACAACTGTAGCGGGTGCGAATGCGATGCAAACACGTGATAGTGTGCGGGATCGGTATTGATATACAATATCCCTCGATCTATCAATTCTAACTTGGCCATACGATCCTCGCCTTTACCATCTCACCAGGTAAATTCCGCCACCACATCAGAACCATTTTTTCAGCCATCCACAAGATGCCAGGTGCAAATTGCCGCCCTACCCTCAACCATTCACCTGACAGTATGCATTACAGGAACGGAAAAACTCGATCCGGTTCATAGCCGGGCATCACGTTTCCGTGGGTCTGTCCGGAAATAAGCCGCTCTCCGTCCGTGAACCCCTCGGGTCTTCCATCGAGAAACTCGATCAGCCGCTTTCTCCAGGGAACAAGCAGCTTCTCCGCATCATCACTCAGCGCGAGATCCCGCTCCTCCATCGGATCATCGTCCAGATTGAACAGGTGTTCCACACCTGTCTGAGTGAACCATATATACTTCATATGTCCATCGGTGATATAATGATTTCCATGTGATTGCGAATAACACCCCGAGTGTTCCCCGTGCAGCGTTTCCCTGACACGTTCCGTCTCTCCGCGCAGGACAGGCATCAGACTTTTGCCGGTAACTGTATCCGGAATCTCCACATCGGCCGCCTCCAGAATGGTCGGCATCACATCCTGCAATCCCACCGGGCCGGAACAGCTGATCTCGCCCGGCAACTTCCAGGAAACAGGTGCACGCGCAAGAAACGGAACTCTCGCAGAGGCTTCGTAGGGCCACGTCTTCCGGAACAGATTGTGATCACCCAGCATCTCTCCGTGATCAGAGGTAAATATCACAAGCGCGTCGTTCAGGGTGCCCCTCGCGAACTGGAACAGTCTGCCGATCTGATCGTCGATGAAATTGACCATTCCATAATAGGCTGCTCGAGCACACTTCATGTCGAACTCGTCCAAACATATCTCGGCAGCGTTGGGGTCCAGACCTTTCCGGGGTCCCCCGAAATCTCGAGCCCAGTCCCCCACGACAGGTTCGGGTAAATCTCTTTGAATATACCTGTCATAGTAAATGCGAGGTGGTGTGAGCGGCGGGTGCGGATCTATAAATGAAATATTCAAGAAGAACGGCACGCCTGGATCTCGATTCTTCAGGAACGCCATCGCCCGGTCAACACACCAGAACGAGTGCATCTGTTCCTCAGGCAGATGATGGAGCCTGCCGACCCAACCGTTCGAGGCGATCCCATGAGCCATCCCGGGATCCACATCCAGGCGGCCATGTCGTTCGCGCAGCCAGTCCACATAGTCGTTTTCACTGCCGCGTGTCGCATCCGCCAGCTGCATATGCTCGAATCCATATCGTTTCCGAAGCGGACTGAGATGCAGCTTTCCGATCATCTCAGTCTGATAACCTGCCCGGGTCAGCTCACCAGCGAGCGTGTGAGCAGGCTCCCAGTCCACGCCCTGAAAACCCACAACACCGTTTGCGGCAGGCACCGTCCCTGTCATCAAACATCGCCTTGCAGGAATGCAGCTCGGGCATTCGGAATACCCCCTCGTAAAGTGGGCACCGGTCCGGCCTATCCAGTTCAAATTAGGTGTTTGCAGAGCCTTCGGCGCATGAGGATCGATCCCGATACAATCACCGCGCTGTTGATCTGTAGTGATCAGAACAATATTCGGTCTGGAATCCGCCATACTCACCTCTTGGAGTTATGATCGTACTCGATTCCAAGCGCCCTGTCGATATCCGCCTGGTAGCCGTAAATGCCGCAGGATTCTACCTCGTCCATGGTCACGGACCTGCCAGCCAACGAGGATTCGAATATCGCGTAGATCGCTGCCACATCCTTCATGCCTTCAGTCCCATCCACCTCCACCGGTTTGCCCTCCAGAATCGCCTCGGCAAATTCGTGATACTCCATGGCAATCAGCTTCCAGTCCACTTCCGAATCCCCATGGGAAATACCGGTCGGAAAGAAATGTTGCGACAGAGGATTCACCTCGAACCCTTCTGCAATCGCCAGCATCTCTTCCTGGCTGAGTTCTTCTCCTTCTCCAGCCCTCATCTTGACACGAGCACCCCGGCTCCCAAATCCCTCGCAAACGCCCTTCGCTCCCAGGATCAACTGCGCTCCCAAACTGCCGTATCCACCCATCCCTACGACCCAGTTCACGGTTACACCGCTGGCCATCTTGAGTTGCGCCATGGAAACGTCCTCTGCATCCGCCGG
>CAVOEZ010000109.1:0-9161 GCA_963694355.1 Latescibacteria bacterium UBA2968
CTGTTCATATGAAAACACTGCCTTTGCACTTGCCTGTCAACCTCGAATGTCCCCACACTTTCTCTAAACTTTCATTTGCCAATGGCCTTTGACGCCTCTCTCCTCCTTCCCCGCTTTTCTAGTTGACGCCCGGCGCTCGATTATTTATGTTCGAGCTTTCATCTTCAGCCCCGCACCACGTCCAATCCACGCCCGCGCCTTCCCCACTCAATCGCGGCCAGCGCAGTACCAAATTCAGAGGGAGGAAGTAAAAATGAGCGGAACCCCTGAGCGGCTCGAAGCCATAGCCGCAGTGACTAAGTATAAACCGTCATCCTCACCGCTGAACTTCGTTGAGACCCCTTCCAGCGAACTCTTTGGCTCCAATGTCTTCAGCATGAAGGTCATGAAAGCCAGGCTTCCCAAGGAAACATTCAAGCGCCTCCAGAGAACCATCGAACAGGGAAAAAAGCTGGATCCCAGTGTGGCCGACGTCGTTGCTGCCGCAATGAAGGATTGGGCCATTGAGAAAGGCGCAACACACTACACGCACGTCTTTTACCCGCTAACGGGACTAACCGCGGAGAAACACGACAGTTTCCTTCAGCCCGACGGCCAGGGTGGTGTGATGAACGAATTCTCCGGCGCCCAGTTGATCCAGGGCGAACCGGACGCCTCCAGCTTTCCCTCGGGCGGCATTCGACAAACCTTTGAAGCCCGAGGATACACGGCGTGGGACGTGACCAGCCCGGCATATATTTACGAAAACCGGAATGGCGCCACGTTGTCGATTCCCACTGCGTTTGTCTCCTGGACTGGAGAGGCCCTCGACAAGAAAACACCTGTGCTTCGGTCCATGCAGGCACTGGACAAGCAGGCCCGTCGAATTCTCGAGCTGTTCGGTCATTCTGAAATCTCCATGGTCGCATCAACAGCAGGCCCCGAACAGGAGTACTTCCTGATAGACAGGAACTTTTACTTTGCCCGTCCGGACCTGCTCAATGCTGGAAGAACTCTTTTTGGTGCACCACCACCCAAGGGCCAGGAGTTCGACGACCATTACTTTGGTGCAATTCCCGAGCGAGTGCTCTCCTTTATGCTCGATTGTGAACGCGAGCTCTTCAAACTGGGTGTACCAATCAAGACGCGACATAATGAAGTCGCCCCGGGCCAGTACGAAATCGCTCCGTTGTTCGAGACCAGCAACGTGGCCACAGACCACCAGCAGTTGATCATGACCACCCTTCGTGCTGTCGCAGAGAAATATGGCATGGCCTGCCTGACCCACGAAAAGCCCTTTGCAGGGGTGAACGGGTCCGGAAAACACGTCAATTTCTCACTGGGCAATGCTACCCAGGGCAATCTCCTGGATCCGGGTGATACACCGCAAGAGAACGCCCAGTTCCTTGTGTTCTGCGCTGCGGTAATTCGAGCGGTCAGCACACACGCGACCCTGCTCAGAGCCGTTGTCGCCTCGGCCGGAAATGATCACCGCCTGGGTGCCAATGAAGCGCCACCGGCAATCATCTCCATATTCCTTGGCGATGTGCTTGCAGAGGTCTTCGAACAAATCAAAAGTGGTGGCACAAAGACTTCTCGGAAAGCACGAACGCTCACAATCGGGGCAGACGTCCTCCCAACGCTTCCAATGGATTCAGGTGACAGAAACCGGACAAGCCCCTTCGCGTTCACCGGGAACAGGTTCGAATTCCGGGCGGTGGCTGCCAACCAGTCCATTGCCGGTCCTCTGGTCGTAATGAACACGGCCGTTACAGAATCCCTGGACTTCATGGCCACCAACCTCGAAAAGGCCACCAAGGGCGATCCAAAGAAGCTGAACGCCGCGGTGCAGAAGCTTCTCAGGGAAACCATTACAGAACACAGTCACATCATCTTCAATGGCGATAACTACACGGACGAGTGGCATCAGGAAGCGGAATCACGCGGCCTGCCCAACCTCAAAACCACGGTCGATGCCCTGCCAGCGCTAACCTCCAGAAAGTCCGTGTCCCTCTTCTCCAAATACAAAGTGCTCTCGAAGCGAGAATTGGAAAGTCGCCTGGAAATTTACCTCGAACAATACGTGAACACGGTTCGGGTTGAGGCCAACTTGACCGTGGAAATTTCCAAAACAGTCATCTTCCCATCCGCCATTCGCTACCAGGGTCAATTAGCTGGCACGTGTGCGAGTCTCAGGCAGTTGGACTACACCTTCGACACAGACACCCTGGACCACGTCACGGAAATGGTAAAAGGACTTCAAGACAGCACAGCCAAACTTAACAGACTTCTGGAACACGAGGGCCACCACAACATCCTCTCCGAAGCGAAGCATGCCTGTAACAAGGTTTTGCCCGCCATGCTCAAAGTCAGAGAATACGGAGACGAACTCGAAAAAGTCGTTGCCGATGATCTCTGGCAGCTACCAACCTACCAGGAAATGCTGTTCATCAAATAGTCCCCACCGCATAACAGAAAGGGCCCCGCCGACAAAATCGGCGGGGCCCTTCGCTTTTCTATCAATCCTTCACTTATTCAATCTGCAAAAGCCACCACTAAAAGAATTCACCAAAGCGATCCCAACCTGTATGCTGTGCGCCGTTCCGTGGAGTACCAACCCTTGTTACCCCTATTCACTCGGTAGAAGGCAAATGTAAGGGTGGACATCGTGATCACTCTCGAGTCAGGCCACAGGGTCCAGGTCAAGGATTTCAAGACCAGGGGTCCAAGGACCCCTGGCTAAGATACGGTGCCCCTTCAGGGCACGAAGACGATTAGAAAAAAGCAATCACCCAGGAGATCACCTCCTGTATGCTGTGCGCGGTTCCGTGGAGTACATACCTTTGTTATCCATCCAAACCGTGCAGGCCACCAACGCCAGTGAATCCACGAACGCAATTTGCACAGCGCCTCTGGCCCCGCGCCAAGCGGAGACTTTTGCCAACTTTTCGTCGGTGAAACGTTTGGTCGTCGAAGACAGGAAGGGAATGGAAGGGTTGGTTTTGAGTTTAGAAGAATGGGACTTTGATTTAATAGGTAAATTTCATGTAGCTACCCATACGCCAACCCCTCACGATCCATCCACATCCGCATAAACGTAGGCGACTGCCGAATCAAATGCATATAAACATTCCCGGTTCGCCGCTTCCGCGACACCTTCTTCCCGCCGAACGGCTTCAAATTGTATTTCCCAGCGTATTGATTCACCACACGCTTCTTGTTATCCAATGATATGGTCAACACGTGCTCCTGCTCCTGGTTCTCCTCGTCGGCGTCGAGATCCAGGGCCCTGAGCGACCACACAGACAGTTCACCCGAGGCACATCGCCTGGTATATGACCCGACGCAATGATGCATCACCCTCGCCTCAACGTGCAATTGGGCAGAAGTCGTCAATTCGTGGATGGTCCACTGCAGGTTCCGTTTCAACTCCGGATCGAACGCCTCGTGCTCGAAGTCCCGAAAACCCGCAGATTTCCATTCTACAAAAGGAACATCTTCCATCCCGGTCAACGCTTCGTGCCAGGTATCAACCTCCCTCAGCAGCTTGTTGATGCTCCGCCCCTTCATGCAAAAGCTGGGGTGCGGGGGTGGACCTTCTATCTCTGTGCCATCGGGCTGCAAAACTCGTTGAGGCGTGAACTTCTGGTTCCGGATATAGTCGATCAACGGATTGATATAGGAGCCATCCAGAAACACCTGATTCGCTAGATACTGGACCACAGTCTCCCAGAATTCTTCGTGCTCGAGTTTCCCCGCAAGTGGACCATCTGCAATTGCCCAGGAATTCTTCCAGGAACCGCCAAAGGACTCATACTGGACCTTTCTCAGAGCCTGATAGACGGTGAAGTGTCGGTGGTTCACCAGACCGAAACTGTGAGCCATACGCTTGGTGATTCGCATCGGCACACCGGCGGTTCGGATATTTTGCCCACTCCCGATATGTTTGAACCAGCGCTGCTGGATTCGTGCTTCATCAGAAGTACCCTGCAGGAACGCATTATCGAGACACATCGGGACATCGTAGGCAGCAAGCAAATGTCTGATTAGAGAACTGAACTGTCGCCACGGCTTGTTGGCATCCGGGCGCCAGTCCTCAAGTTGCCTTATCCAGTCTGCGTGATTCCTGGCAAGCTGCTCCAGCCCTGACAGATACGTATTGGTTATGAGATCCCCAAAGCATCCAGATGCCCTGGCAGGGCGCATCAGATCCCCGTATTTTTCAACGTGAACAAGGAGCCGGCAAAGCGCCCGCTGCGTGGAAGGATCTCCGCAGAGATTGTTATACATTGTTCGCACACGGAACAAAACATCCGTAAGCGTTTCACCCTGATGCGCCCCCTGGCAGATCCTCGTAATCCACTCCGCCCTGCGAGGATTGTGCAGCCTGCTCACACCCTCGTCCTCAGGCTCCGTCTGCCCTCTGTACAGATCCATCTCCGCCTGGCGCTCTTCCCTGGACTTATGCAAATCACCACAGAGCCCGTTCCGGTAACACCACAACTTGTATGCCGCCACCGAGCCGAGTCCAAGTTCGCTGAAATGTCTCTCGATCTCGTCGTCCACCCTGTTTGCCAGTATTGTCATACCCTTACCCTATTATTGGATATTTTTGGTTAGCTCTCCTAATATATAACATCTGACGAAGCCACTCAATGTTTTGATTCACAAACAAACCCGCCAGCCTGTCTGGATTGGCAAATGAGGTCTGTCGCCGCAAGATTGAGGAGTTATATTAGTCTCGCTGAAAAATGAAAATGACAAACGAATTTTGGAAAGGAAAACTCGATGGGCAGTCCAATCAGAATTGGAGTTGTGGGATGTGGGAGCGTATCCAGGGCCTACGCATCCTTAATAGATGTGCTCAGGAAGCCTGAACGCGTGGAGGTCGTAGCAGCTTGCGACGTAAAAGAGGATGACAAAGCTGGAATCGAGGCCAGATTTCAAAACGCCAGATTTACCACCGATTATAAAGAAGTCGTCCAGTCTGAAGACGTGGATCTGGTGCTCGTGCTCACATCCATGCCGGAACACGGACCCATCACCCGCGCAGCACTGGAAGCAGGCAAACACGTCCTGGTCGAAAAACCCATGTCGGTAAATCTGAAGGAAGCCGCGGAGATCGTGGAACTCTCTAAATCCGTGCCGGGATATCTTCTGCCGGCACCACACGTGATCCTCAGTCCCACCTATCAGACCATATGGAAAAGGATTCATAATGGGGACATAGGGCAGGTCGTGGCCGGAAGAGGCATCTACGGGCACGGCGGGCCCACCTGGGGTCCCTGGTTCTATCGCCAGGGAGGAGGCGCATTGTTCGATCTGGGGGTCTACAACGTCACCAGCCTTACAGGACTCCTGGGTCCGGTCCAGCGTGTAACTGCGCTAACAGGTATCGCGACACCCGTAAGAGAAATGGAAGGTCAGACGATCACCGTTGAGGCTGAGGACAACGCACAGGTGCTGCTGGATTTTGGTAATGCGGTGTTCGCCAACATCACAACTGGATTCTCGCTACGAAAGTATCGCTGCCCTGCCATCGAGATTTACGGAAGAGAAGGCACCATACAGATGATGGGCGACGATTGGGCACCAAATGGCTACGAACTGTGGCAGCTGGAAACCAGGTCCTGGCAAATCTTCCAGGAAACCAGCAAGTTCTGGCCGTGGACAGATGGCTTGAGACATCTCGTCGAATGCATCGAGAGGGAGACTGCTCCAATTATTACTCCTGAACACGCCTACCACGTCCTGGAAATCATGGTCAGAGCTCAAGAATCCGGCCGGGAGGGTGTGGCGAAAGATATCGAAAGTACATTTCCTCCTCTACCTTATGGTGAACCCGGCGCATCTGGCGACCAAATGCCCGATCACGATCACAGTGTTCGACGAACGTGATCGAAATCCACACAATTCAATGTGCATAAACGGACACACAGTTATCGCTGGTGGATGTGACCGGTTCCGGGTTCCAGTTCCCCCAACGTTTCTTCAGAAATAGCCCGGCAACGTGTGTCACAATGTCGTGTTCGCTGGGCTCTGCCTGCGTAGGTTTCTGCGACTTCTTCATTGAAGCTCAAGACTGGATCATTGTTCTGCATACCTGAACTTCCAGTAGTCTGTGGTTTTGATCTAGATTAAGGTTCCACTCAATCTTGAATGCACTTGGCCAGTCTTGCCCAATAGAAAAATAGAAACGCCCAGGTGAGGGACGCTCCACCTGAGCCTTAATGGATCCGAATCCACGTTTCAATGCAGCTTTAGCTCCGCTTCAAATTTGGCCTATGTGTGAATAGGAAAGACGCAACGACCTGGGGGTACCCAACAAAACTGGTATCTACGATTTCATTTGGATTTTGACGGCCGCTCCAGAACCAGGCGATCTTCGTCCTCCCGGTAATAGCCGGGTATATGTTGGCAGTTTGTGAACCCCCATTTTTCATAAAGCCGAATAGCGTTTTCATTGGCAGGATCGACCGTGAGAAAACAACCAGCATCCATAGTATCAAGTTCCAGAAAAAGCGCTTCAAACAACCTCCCTGCTATCCCCTTCCCACGGTAGGCCTTGTCTACAAACACCTTGTGGACGCAAAAGGACCCCTCCAATGTCGGGAAGGCGAGGGCTACTCCGAGAACCCCGTCGCTCTCCTTAGCACAAAATACAAGAGCGTGCTCAATCCAGATTCGCCAGACGTGTTCTCCATCGGGAATATACTCAGAATTCAGGTTCTGAGCCCAGGCAGTCCGATCTAACTGAGCGATCTTGAGGAAATCTCCAACGAATGCGTGTTCGATCTGTATCATAACAAGTGTCCTTAACCGAATTAAGTATATTTTCGCTCAATGACGTATTGGCTGTTGAGGGTTGCTGTGGGCATCAGATCGCATACCAATTCTTACGCATTAGAACTGGGGTGAGGGCCAAAGGTCAACACGCCATTTTTACCTGTATTGAGCATGCACAATATTGACTCACTTACCAGAAGAAATATTCTCACAACATATTTGTATACAATAAGTTATACTGATTTTACATGATGCGATCTTTTCAGTAGGTTGGTGGCCACCAGAAGAGCAGCGCGTCGGCTTCTGTAGGAGACTGGATGGCCAATTGAATTCACATCTTGCAATTCATTTTCCATAAAAAACAGGCGCCGGCTCAATAGAGCCGGCGCCTAACCTAAAGTTACAGGGTTTCTTTTCGAGTTAGACCTTAGTCACGTTTGCTGCCTGGAGTCCCTTGGGACCCTGCGTGATCTCGAATTCGACCTGGTCGCCTTCGGTCAAAGACTTAAATCCATCGCCCTGGATCGCTGAAAAATGTACAAATACATCTTCACCCGCATCCTGCTCGATAAAACCGAAGCCTTTGGCGTCGTTAAACCACTTAACGGTACCTTCTGCCAATGTCCTTCACCACCTTTCCATATTAATTTTTGCTGTGCCTGGACGCCAAATAAAAACGACCAAGGAGACCTATGTTTCTGGTCCTTGGCCGAATTTTTACATTTCCACTGCACAGGAGACAGAAACTACATCCATCTTTTCACCGACTAATGTACCCCCTCGTTTAACAAATGTCAAGACACATTTTAAATAAAAGTGACAATTCATATTAAAACTCTGTTTTATCACGGGGCGCACGCTGTCTATTTCTGTCCGCTTTTAACCTCTCTGCGTCTGGTGTGGAGGACGTGTTCCGTGTAGCCGTTTGGTTCTTCTCTACCCTTGAAAACAAGGTCCAGAGCCGCCTGAAAGGCAATACTCTCCGTGAAATTTGGGGCCATATTTCTGTAGGCCGGGTCGCCTGCGTTTTGCTGATCTACAGTTTCTGCCATTTTCTCGAAGGCATCCCTGATTTTCGCCTCATCAACAACACCGTGGTAAAGCCAGTTGCTAATATGCTGACTTGATATCCGCAATGTGGCCCTGTCTTCCATCAGCCCGATATTATGAATATCCGGCACTTTGGAACACCCAACGCCGGAGTCCACCCAACGCACAACATATCCTAGAATCCCCTGAGCATTGTTCTCGAGCTCTTGCTGAATCTCCCGTTCGGTCAGGGGTCGTTCCAGAAGGGGTGGTGTCAGAATGTCGTCGATGCTTGCTCTTCCCCGGCTGGCCAACGTCTGCTGCCGGGCGTGGACATCCACCTGGTGATAATGCATTGCGTGGAGCACCGCAGCGGTTGGCGAGGGTACCCAGGCGGTGCTTGCCCCGGATTGCGGATGCCCCATCTTGGTGTCCAGCATCTCACGCATCTTGTCCGGCATGGGCCACATGCCCTTTCCAATTTGCCCCCTTCCAGCAAATCCGGTCTCCAGTCCCACGTCCACATTCCAGTCTTCGTACGCAGACAGCCACGGTTGATTCTTGATCTCTGCTTTGGGCAGAACGGGTCCTGCCTCCACACTGGTGTGGATCTCGTCTCCTGTTCGGTCCAGAAACCCGGTGTTGATGAACACCACCCGATTCCGGGCTTCACGGATCGACGCCTTCAGGTTTACAGTAGTACGCCGTTCTTCGTCCATAATTCCAATTTTGATCGTGTTTCGGGCCAAACCCAGCACATCCTCCACGCGACCAAAAAGATCCACCGTTGCAGCCACCTCTTCAGGACCATGCAGCTTTGGCTTCACGATGTAAATACTGCCTTCCCTGCTGTTGGTCTGCTTGCCATTTCGTTTCAGATCGTGAATCGCAGCCAGCACAGTAATCATGGCATCCAGAAATCCCTCAGGTATCGCTTCGCCATCCGCCGAGGTAACCGCATCCGTATACATGTGAATGCCTACATTCCGGATCAGCAGCAGGCTCCTTCCCGGCAGTGTCAGATTGTTACCGTCAGGCGTGGTGAATGTCCGGTCATCATTGAGTAGCCGCGTGATCCGGCGACCGTTCTTCTCCAGTTGGGCTTCCAGCGTGCCCTTCATAATGCCGTTCCAGTTGCGATACACACGCACTTTGTCTTCCGAATCCACTGCAGACACCGAATCCTCGCAGTCCTGTATGGTTGTCACAGCCGCCTCCAAAACCACATCCTTCACGCCGGCCGGGTGAGTAGAACCCACCGGATGGTTGGGATCGATCTGGATTTCAATATGCAGACCATGATTCACCATCAGGATTCCGGAGATCTCCCCGCTGTTTTCTGAATACCCCACAAACTGATCCGGTCT
>CAVOEZ010000110.1:0-9144 GCA_963694355.1 Latescibacteria bacterium UBA2968
CAGTTGACCTGGATGAAGAAGACCCGCACATCATCCTTTATACAAGCGGGACCACCGGCTTCCCAAAGGGTACCACGCTCTCTCACAGGAGTCACTTCCTCCACGCGCTCTCCCTGTCGCTTGCAACGCATGGCCAACCCGACGATATCGGGTTGTTGATCTATCCTCTGTTCCACACCGGTGGGCCAGACTGCCTGCTTCTGCCCCACTTCATTCAGGGCGCTACACTCATCGTTCTGGATGGAGGAGACCCCGATGCGATCCTCGAGGCTGCCGAACAATACCGGGTGACCAACATATTTTGCGTTCCTACCATTTGGCGCTGGATTCTGGATCGGCAGAGCCAGGTGCAGCACGATGTCTCATCGATCGAACGCTGCCTGGGGTCATCAGACACGTTCCCTCCCGACTTGCTGGATCGCATTTTAACAACATTCGAGGCCGATGTGTATGTCACGTATGGGCTCACGGAGGCCGGCTGTATCCTCACCGTCTGCAAACTTACCGCCGGGGACCAGCGAAAGCTGGGTTCCGTTGGCCGTCCGCTGTCCACCGTGGAACTAAAGCTGGTGGATGAGGACAACCGACCGGTGAATCCTGGAGAGGTGGGCGAGGTGCTTGCCCGATCCCCATCCCTGATGCAGAATTACTGGGAAATGCCTGAAAAAACCAGGGAAGCCCTGAGAGAGGGCTGGTTGCGAAGCGGTGACCTGGGAAGGATGGATGAAGACGGATACCTGTTCCTCGCCGGACGCGCAAAGGATATGATCATCAGCGGCGGCGAAAACATCTACCCGTTAGAAGTCGAACGCATTCTCAAGTCGCATCCCGTGGTTCGGGACGCGGCAGTCGTTGGTATTCCGAACACGGAATGGGGTGAATCTGTGCTGGCAGCAATCGTGGGTGATCCCGATAGCGAATTAACTGAAGACGAAGTAATCGCTTTCGTGCGGGAAAGAGCTGCAGGATACAAGTGTCCCAGGTTCGTGGTCTTCCTGGAGGCGCTTCCTGTTACGACCGCAACCGGCAAAGTGCAGAAGGCCGTACTCAGAGAAGCATTCACGCCTGAATATGGCGTCTGATTTTTATTCCTCCTGGCTGATCTGTATCCCGCTAAGATGCTCGAACGCCCTGGCTACTGCAGAAAAATCCAGTTCTCCCGATCCCAAACGGCTGGCTGCGGAATACATCTGGTAAGCGGCCGCCCCAATGGGCACTGGGACATTGAGAGATTTTCCCAAATCCACAGCGATCGCCATATCCTTCTTCATCAGGTCCAGCATGAATCCAGGCTCGTATTGGTTCTTCAGCAGGAAGTCTGCCACCCTCAACTGAAAGAGCGTGGAATTCCCGGAGCTCACACTGATCACTTTACGCATCATCTCCGGGTCCGCTCCTGCCTGCACGCCAAGCACAAGGCCTTCGGCAATCGAGGCCATGTTGATCCCGCCGATCAGCTGGTTGATGATCTTGACCGTCTGACCAACACCCACGGGACCGGCATGAAAGATGTTGTCCTCATTCCCCATGGCCGCAAAAATCGGTTTGCACCGTTCGAAGTCTTCGGTATCGCCGCCCGCAATAATGGTCAGGGTTCCTGCTATTGCACCGGTGTCTCCTCCACTCACCGGTGCGTCCATCACCCGTACACCTCGCCTCTCGGCCTCCACAGCAATTCCCCGAATGGTCAGTGGAGAAATGGTACTCATGTCCACGATCAGTTTCCCCTCGGAAGCGCCCTCCATGACACCGGCCGGTCCGAGGATCACCTCCTGAACCTCTGGATCGGCAGTAACAATGGTGATGATGATATCCGTGGCTTCCGCTACGGCCTTTGAAGAACCCACCGCGGTTGCTCCCAATGCTTCCATTTCCTCTATAATTTCCGGACGCCTGGCATAGAACGTGAGATTGTACCCGGCCTTGACCAGATTCCTGGCCATGGGTTTGCCCATGATCCCAAGACCGATGAATCCTATCCTGTCCATATTTGTCTCCTTTTCTGTGCGATTCCACAATCATCCCGTTTTTTCCGTAATCAATCCATAATGCTCAACGCGTCTGTGCGCGGAAAAATTAAAAACAGTCTCCTTGTATTTTCTGGCCTGATCGAGGTCGCATCGTGAGACGATCAATTCATCCCCCATCGTGGAAGCCATGGCAACGATCTCTCCCGATGGAGCAATGATGCAGCTCTGTCCGATCTGGCTAACGCCCTCCTCGACACCAGCCTTTGCAACACCAATAACCCAGCAGGCATTCTGATAAGCCCCAGCCTGCATGCTGAGGTGGTTGTGGAAATCCGCAAGGTGATCGCCTTCCTGATTGGCTGGATTATGATCGGGTGTATTGTATCCCAGAAGGATCAATTCAACACCCTGGAGCCCCATGACCCGGTAGGTCTCAGGCCACCGCCTGTCGTTGCAGATGCACATTCCCACTCGGCCGCCAAACGCGTCCCAAACCGGAAATCCCAGGTTCCCAACCTCGAAATACAATTTTTCCAGATTCTGGAATGGCTGGTCCGGTTGTTTATCCGAATAGCCAGGCAGGTGGATCTTTCTGTATTTCCCGACAAGGGTTCCATTCTGGTCCACGAGAATCGAACTGTTGAATCGTCGGATCTTTCCATCTTCGTCTGCAAGTTCGGCAAACCCCAGACAGAATCCGATCTTCCGACGCTTCGCTTCTTCGAACAGGACGCGCGTATCCGGCCCAGGTATTTCCTGTTCAAAATACGCATCGATCTCTTCCTGGTCCTCCATGAACCAGTGCGGAAAGAACGCCGTCAGCGCGACCTCGGTGAATACCACAAGGTCGCAGCCTCGCGTGTCTGCCTCCACAAGCAACGCCAGCAGTCGTTCAACGATCTCAGCTTTTGTATCCGATCGGTTGACCGGACCGAACTGAGCCGCCCCTACGTTCACATAACGTGGCATCTCACACTCCTGTTCGTTTTGTTGATCAAGCACCAACTTGCTTCGTTTGCAAAACCATCAACTGTCCGATCGGATTTTCAACAGACCCGAGCGCCCGGTCCTTCTCATTCGACCAGATATCATTTGCTGTGATATACAATTCACCCCGAGAAACCTTGTTGTAACAGAGCTGTGGGTATCGTCCAGCTGGCACTTCAGGCTTCAAAAAATCGAATGTATCCGTCTGCGGATGATAGCCGATAAATCGATCCATAAAGTGATAGGGGTGTCCATCCACACCAATATAAGGATCCTCCTTCACCTGGATATACGCCCCTGTTTTCTCATCATATTGAAAGCTCGCATCATAGGTACTCAGATTATTCAGCTGCCAGCCGCCATAGAACACTCCGCCACCGATGAATCCGAACTCTTCTCCCCACCCAGGTATCTCACGCTTCAGCACATCCCCCGTTTCACGATCAACGCGGATGACGTGGCCATCTTGGTAATTTACGGTGTATCTCCCAACGGATTCACCAAATCCTGGCGGAATCTCTTCGTTGTCTTCAGCTATAAAGCGAGACTGATCGGGATCCAGATATACCCGGTGTCCCCATCCTCCACCATCCAGAGGAACCGCAAAGACCTCCAACTCCTCACGCCAACCCACATCCTGAATTGAAGGTAACTCACCCAGCGCAGGGTAGGCCAGAATTTCATGCGCCTCCAATTCTGAATCCCAAACCACAAGGCACGGGCGCGCACGATCCGGAAGATACAACCTGTTCCTCTTCTTGTCCGCGTGCCCGTACCAGAGATTGGCTTCAGGGAATGGCTTGTCAACCTGGAAGACCCGTTCGGCATCCACATCGTACACCGTAATCTTTTCATTTGTCTGGGGAAGCACATACACTTTGCCCCCCGCGCAGAGACACTGGCTTCCGCCATGTTTTTCGGGAATCTCAACGGTCTCGATGCGCCCTGTCTCGGGCCGGTATCTGTGGAGAAGGCTTAGACTCCCGGTAAACCAGAGCGCCCCTTCTTCATCGTCATCAATTCCATAAACCCTCGTATTTTCAGCATCAACCCAAACAGGGTGCATCTCTGGCAATTCGGCTTCCACACGCCCTCCCATTGTAATGCGTCATGTGATCTCAGCAATGCCCTTGACACGGGCCAATATTAGTAATTACCATTGTGACTTGTGTCAATAGATAGGTTCGGTGGTCTCGCGATCAGTTTACAATCTTCTCCAATTTTTAGACCAACCCGCTGGATTCAATCTCACCCGGGGTACCCACTTCTTGCAGCAGCTCCTGGCCGGCATAGATATCGGCACTACGAACATCAAAGCGCTCGTATTCGATGCAACCGGGCGTGAGCTGGCGGCGGCAAGCACGCCAACACCCACCCATTACCCACGCCCCAGGTGGGCGTTCCACAAGCCGGAAGAGATCTGGCAATGCACCCAGGACGTGCTCGGGTCGATCACCGGACAGATCGGAGCGAAGGGCGAAATTGCTGGAATTGCGGTAACGAGCATGGCCGAATCCGGTGTACCTCTGGACAGGAATGGGAATCCGACTTCTGACATCATAGCGTGGTTCGACGGGCGAACCTCCTCCCAGGCAGAGTGGCTGGTGAGTCGCATCGGACGAGACCGTATTTATAAACTGACCGGGGTACCGCTCAGACCGATTTTTGGGCTGTGCAAAATCCTCTGGCTGAAAGAGAACGATCCGGAGGCATTCTCCCGGACGGCATGGTGGCTGAATGTTGCCGACTACATTGCCTACATGCTATCGGGAGAAATGGCTACGGACTATTCTCTCGCCTCCAGGACGCTGGCATTCGACCTGAGCAGACTGGATTGGAGTGAACCTTTACTCGAGCAGTCGGGAATCTCGCCCGAGCTGTTCCCTCCAGCGGTAGCATCGGGGTTCCCACTCGGCCATGTAAGAAAGGACGTGGCTGCCAAAACCGGTTTGTCTGTCGAGACCATCGTCTCCGCCGGAGGACACGACCACGTCTGCGGCGGGTTTGCCGTTGGCGCGATTGAGCCGGATACGCTCCTCAATTCCATGGGAACCGCTGAAGCGCTTTGTATTGCGGGAAAGCGTCCCACCTTCAACCCGGCCCTTGCCGCCCAGGGTTACACCACCGGCGCGCATGTCGCGCACGACCGCTTCTACGTTATGGGTGGTATTCACACCAGTGGCGGATCCATTGAGTGGCTCAGGAGCATACTGGGCAGCCACCTGCCATTGGACGCACTGATCGAAGAGGCTGCGCAAGCGCCTGCCGGATGCCTCGGCGTCTGTTTTCAGCCGCATTTGAGATTCGGAAACCCGCCTCATAACGATCCGAAATCCCGCGGGGCATTTGCGGGTCTCTCGGCGGACGTGACCCGGGGAATCCTGTTCCGATCCGTCCTGGAAGGTCTGGCGCTCGAGTATCGCCTTTCGCTGGAGGCCGTGACATCCCACCCGGAGATCGACAGACCAGAACGGATCATTGCGATTGGAGGAAATACGAAAAACCGATTGCTGATGCGGATCAAGGCTTCGGTACTGGATCAGCCCGTCATGATTGCAGAGGTAGAAGAATCCGCGGCCCTCGGAGCCGCCATTCTGGGTGGGCTTGGCGCCGGCGTGTATCCCGATGCTCACACAGCCCTTTCTCAGATGCATTACAGCACAGAGGTGATCGATCCGGAGCCGGAGCTCGTAGCCCACTATGACCAGCAATATCGATCGGTCTATACACAACTGTATCCCGCATTGCAGGCGTTGAACGAAGCCATTGCCGACCAACCCGGTAGACCAGAGGAGAAATCTGAATGACACCGAAGATCCTTACCAGCAAGAAGACCGCAGTTCTGCTGAAGAATGAGAACACAATGAGCCGTCGCTACCTCCGAATCCTCGAGAAGTGGATACCCACGGGCACCCGATATTTCGAGGGCTGGCCGGACAGACCGAATTGCGGGCACTTTCTGGGCGGCGTTCACTGGTATGGGATAGAAACGATCGCAGGAGCCATGGCATGTGCGGCAGCGGCGAGCTCACCCGATTACGACCCTCGTGTTGGCGGCTGCTCGAAAAAGGAACTGAAAGAAATGGCGCTCAAGGCCCTGCGCTATCTGTGTTTTACACATGACTCCGGCCCGAAGGATTGTGTGAGACCGAAAACCGGTATGGGACGACCGGAGATCTGCGGCACCAAATGGGGCGAAACAGGTCAGGGATTTTTCAGGGAAAGCCAGTGCGGTACCACCGTATCCGGTATGGCCGTTGTGGCCCTCCTGCTGGGCAGGATGGTGGACGATGAAACCTGGCGCCTCCTCGCAAACGTCCACAAAGACTACGCGGCCAGATTCGGAACCATGGCCCCAAAAAGCGGTGTCTACACCAACACCCAGATGGAGGAAAACGGGTGGACTTCCTGTGGGCTCGCCTCGGTGGAGCTAGTCCTGAAGCATACACCGAAGAATCCAACCTGGTCGAGTACGGCGAGAAGGTGGATGTTCTCAACAGCAACCACCCAGCAGGACACCAAAAATCATGGATGGATAGACGACGAGCACACGGTGCGTCAACTCACAGGTCAGATCTTCACCACCCTCCCCGATTACATGGCTGAAAACCACGGGATGGTCCACCCCAGCTACACCGCATCCGCCGTACATTTCATGGGATATCTGGGTGTGATCTATGGAATCTTTGGAGAGGAAGTACCGCCCCACGCGCTGTTCAACAGGAAACCGATATACGACCAGTTGAAGTTGACCACAGACCGAACCGGATCCATGCACCCGGTTCAGGGGATGGATTGGCCATATCTGTTCACGGATCCGGGTACGGGGACCCACGGCGCAGCAGCCATCATGCTTGGTGACAGGGATGCCGCGGCGCTGGAACGGATGGCGCTGAAAACGCTGGAGGACAGGCAGGACAGCAACGACGGCAGGATGATAGATGAAGAAGTGGCATCGAAGGCGCACGGCCCACAGGATCCCATCAGCATCCGGGAATGTATCATCGCGGGTCCGGCCTACAGTTATTTGATGCACCGCATCCTGGGTAATGGTCCGAAGCCCGTTTCCGATTCAGAACTGGAACGCAACCTTCGCGGCGTGAAGTCCTATCCTCATTCCGGATTCGTCTTCCACAGACACCGGACCGGTCAGACCTCTTTTTCCTGGCGGAATTGCATCATGGCGCTCCCCCTGAACAAAGACGGTATCCAGACCGTGGCGCCTGCAGCGGACTCCTTTTTCGCCACGTTCAGCATCCGGAACAAGCCGGACAGCCACGAGGAAGTCAGCATTCATGTGGACGAACAGAAGGATGGGTTTTCGGCTGCCCTGCTCATCGATCGCGCTCAGGCTTCGGTTCGTCAGGAGATCCTGTTTGCGGGATTGCCAAACGGCATCTCACTCAGTTCAGAACGCCTGACCGCCGCAGAGAACCTCACGGTGGAGCACGTGGAACAGGGCTTCCTGCGAATTGTGAACGAAAATTTCAAAACGATGAAGGGCAATTGTAACGGTTATCGAGTGCTTCATACGCCCGATGGATCCGAAAGATTCAAAGGGTTCGTGAGCACGGACCCGGAGAGTGATCTGATCCGGACACTTGATCACCCGGGCTGGGTGAACGTAGACAATCGTATGGGCCTGGTCTACTCAGGTCCGGGTAAAACCGTTTACCACAACCGGCACTTTTTCAACCCCTGGCGAGCGGTTGCGGATGACCTCACGTTGAGCCGAATCGAACGACCGTTTCGTGTAAAAAAAGGCGGTGAAATCGCGCGGCTGAACGCCCTGATCGCTCCGGATCGATCCGCAGCGAAAACTGCGGAGCTCTCACCCGGCCTTCTGAAGGGACCCAGTCATGCCGTGGCTTTTCTCACACAGGGATACCTGGCTGCCGCGAACTTTTCGGATCGCAGGAGAACGCTCTCGTTCGTGTCGCCTCGATCGGTAAAGGACGCCATCCCCGTCTTTGCCGGACAATGCGAATTGTCCTCGGGCAAAGTCACCTATTCTCTCGAACTGGGCGCCGGCAAATCGACCCTGCGACAGGAATTGCTCAGCATCGTCGCAAAAGGAAGTCTGCGCATTACCGCCACCGAAACCGGAAGTGTGCTGGCCGAAAATACGGGCAGGGGCAAAGCCGTGGTGTCAACGCCGCAGGAAAGCCATCCCATTCGACCGGGGCAAATCGTAAAAATCGCCTGATCCTTTCAGATCCGATTCATTCAGTACAGATGGTCCACATTTTAGTCGCCTGATTCCAACACATGGTGTTTTTTTACGCAATCGTACCTCTGTTCGCACTGATCGGCGCGGGATTCCTCCTGGGAAAATTCCGCAAGACCGATCCGGGTCCGCTTACGGATGCCTGTCTGTACATTCTCCTGCCGCTTCTGATGTTTTCCTCTCTCGTGAGGAATCCGCTTCCGGGAGTTGCTGTCCTTCAGATCTTCACCTACCTGGCTGTTCTCGTCCTCTTCTACTGGGCTGCAGTCTGGATCGCAGGTTCCCTTTTGGGCCTGGACAGACCCACCCGGAGCGCCATTACGTTGTCCCTGTCCAGTGTCAATTCCGCAAGCTACGGCCTTCCCGTTGCCCTGTATGCTTTCGGAGACTCCGCGTTGTCTGCCGCAACACTGCTGGTTGTAGGATTTAATATCTACAACAGTTCACTCGGCATCTATATCGCCGCGGGTGGGCGTCAGAGCCCAATGGGGGCGCTGCTGAGCGTCTTCAAATTGCCACTTATATACGCGGTGATCCTCGCTGTCATCTCGATCTACCTCGATTTGAAACCTTCTGCCGAATTTCTGGATCTTCTGATCCTGATCGGCAAGGCCGGCCCCCAGGTGGCCCTCATCGTTCTGGGTATCCAGATCTCGGGGCTCAAACTGAGAGGACAGGGCTCGCGTGAACTCTATGGCGGCATTGCGGCAAAACTTCTGCTCGCCCCATTGATCGGGTGCGGTTTGACCTTCCTGATCGGCGCCGAAGGGGTGATCCGGGACACCCTCCTTCTCTATTCCTGCCTGCCCACCGCGATCAGCATGCTGCTCCTTTCGGTCCGGCTCGACGCCCGACCGGATCTGGTGGGTGGCATCATCTTCGTCAGCACCATGGTAAGCCCAATCCCAATCGCCTTGCTGCTGCTGTTCCTGGGTACATAGGAACGGCGGACGGTCGCTG
>CAVOEZ010000111.1:0-9123 GCA_963694355.1 Latescibacteria bacterium UBA2968
CATCAGCCATGCAGTTGCGGCAGTCATGTCCGCTGCTCGTGTAAAGTCCGAAGTGGCCCATTCGATTTTTACCACCGCTTTACTTCAGGATATAGGCACCTGCCTCCTTGCCCAGTATATGCCTTTGATGTACGGGGTTGCAATGGGCGTTGCCAGAGAACGCAAGGTCCACATGGTGGTGGCCGAGAACGAGGTGATGGGCACCAATCATGCGGAGGTCGGCGCTATTCTGGCCGAAAGGTGGAACCTTCCGCCGGATATGCGCATTCCCATTCGTCACCATCATTTCACCGAGTTGGGGGACGCTCCCGGGTCTGATGTAAACAATGAAGAATTGAAAGCTGTCGTTTCACTGGTGAATATTTCGAATCTGATGACGGATGTGTTGTACGCCGAAGATGTGGAGACCCGTCGGAAGACCCTTGGTGAAAGAACCGACGCACACCTGGGGCTCGACTGGAAGGGGTGCGACGACATCCTGCGTGTTCTGCCGGAAGAAATCGAACGGGCGAAATCGCTGTTCGGGCCGGACACGGTCGAGGTGAGCGAACTGCCGGATGCGCCTTCTCCAGGCGATTATCTGGAGAAATGCCCTGAGTGCGGTTCCCAGGTCGGGGTGAAATTCTGTGGAGATTGTGGGACCTCGCTCTCGAAGCGAAGACCGCGTGTGAGCCCGAAGAAGCGTACCAACAAGATTCTTGTCGCCGAGGATTCCGCAGCCACACGAACAGCGATCAGCAACATGTTGAAGCGAATGGGATACGAAGTCATCATCGCGCTCAACGGCGAAGAGGCGGTAGAGATGGCTCTGGAAGAGCAGCCTTCTTTGATCCTGATGGATATCATGATGCCGGTGATGGATGGCATTACTGCCCTCCAGCAGATTCGCAGCGATGTGAGTCTGCGTACAACACCTGTTGTGATGTTAACATCGGTGACAGATATCCGTCTGGTGACGGAAGCGATCGAGTGCGGGGCCAATGATTATATCGCCAAACCTTTCTCGGTGACCCTGCTTACCGAGCGGGTCGAGCGCTACGTACACGCACGTTGAGTGTGCGCCGTTGCAGTGAATGCTGTTGGGAGAATGTGTCCATGAAGCGTCGAATCCTGATCGTAGAAGATGAACTGGAAGTGCGAGAGTTGCTGCAGAGGGGGCTCAGTGAAGACTACGATGTGGTTCTGGCCGAAGATGGCTTCGCCGGACTAACAGAGGCACTCGTTGGTTACCCCGATCTCGATCTGGTGATCACTGATCTCAATATGCCAGGGATCACTGGTTTTGAGTTGATCGAAAATCTTCCGAACGGTATTCCGGTGATTGTGATTTCAGGATACCTCGATGATTCGGAGTTTCAGGATCAGCTGGAAAAGATTCGTCCGGTTGCCACTTTCCATAAACCTTTCCTGCTTGCCGATCTCAAGACCTCAGTGGAGAAAGCGCTGGCAAACTAAGTTTCAAGGCAGTCATTCTGTATTCCTCTTGCGCATTGCAGGAGGATTTTTTTTGCCCCTTTGGGAGTCCTGTATGGTGGTGTGATTCAGCCAGCAAACTGCGGGATATGGCGCAACTCATGAACCTGGAGCGGGAGTGGGGACATTTGTCGTGCGTGGAGTATTGCCAGCAGTTCCCGTATAAACCTTTATTTTATATAATGATATATAATTCAATATTCGTGTGCCGGAGTGGCAATGTTCCGTTGGCACATCTTGTGCGTAACTGATGTGACGCAGGACACAAGATTCCAATATCCCGAACACGCCATTGAGAGGAAAACAAGATGACAGGACTAGATTTCAGGCCAGGGGACAAGGTCATCTATAGCGACAGAGATCAGATCCAGTGGGGACCGTGGGAGGTGTCGGAGGTGGCCGGGGAGACGGTTACCGTTATCGTTGAAGAGATGATCACTTGTGATGCCAAGGCAGATTTTCTGCAGAAGGTGGTCGCAGTGGAGGAGCTGGTCTGACCGCCAAGCTGCGATCCTGAATTAATATTTTGGACCATAAAAGATGCCCTGTCCAGCCGGACAGGGCATCTACTACATGTACTAATCAATTAAGTACTTGCCATTGCGAGATCTAAATGCATATTGAAACATGCGGGGTGGGGATGGGCGACAATTATTCCTGAGGCACCAAATGGCCACCGTCCTGGTTATGGAAGACGATAGCATTGTCAGAAGGGTTGTAACCCACGTTCTGGTTCTGAATGGACATACGGTGTTGGACTTCGACGACGCGGCGCCTGCCCTGCAGGAGGTCGATCTGGATTCTGTCGACCTGGTGATCACCGATCTCCAGATGCCTACGCCCGGTGAATCCGCCATCGAGGAGATCCGGACAAAGGGCTACGAAATTCCCGTCGTGGTGATGACAGGACACGTCGGGGCGAGCCAGGAGAAGCGGTTGACAGATCTGGGTGTGAGCGCGATTCTGCCAAAGCCTTTCAAGTTGACCGTATTGATCGACACGGTCCGGGACCTTGTGCGATAAACGACTTGTATCGATGTTCTGAGGCACCCGCTGAATTCTGCGAGTGCCTTTTTAAATGTACCCTGTTGAACCATCGGGTCTGACCGGCGCCGTTCTCTGCCAGTGGATATAGGCGCTTTCCTTCGCCGCATCTTCGTTGACCTCGATGCCGAGTCCTGGCGTGTCCCGAAGTTCGAGATAGCCCTCTTTGGGTAGATATGGATCCTCCACCCATTTCATCCAGTCCGTTTCGACAGGGGTAGTATATTCCAGCACTTTGAAATTGTGAGTGGCCGCCGCAAAGTGGACGTTTACCGCTGTTGCTATGGGACCCATGGGGTTGTGCGGCGCCACCGTTACATAGTGCGCCTCGGCGATTGCTGCGATTTTTCGCATTTCCAGGAGTCCGCCGCACACGCAGACATCGGGCTGTATAATGTCGACTGCCTGCGCCGCCATCAGATTCAGGAATTCGAATCTTGAATACAGAGACTCGCCGGTTGCCAGTGGGACATTCATCTGCTGTCGCAGTCGCTGCCAGGCCGGCATATGCTCGGGTCTCAAGGGTTCTTCGTAAAAGTAGGGATCGTAGGGCGCCAGGGCATTCGCAAGTTGAAGGGCGCGAATCGGTTCAAAGATCTTCGCGTGCGGGTCGAACGCGAATTCCCAGTCTTCCGGCGTGTTCTTGCGGAGTCCCTCGAAGTAGTCGGCTGCGGCAGAACAAACGCGGCCCCACCTGTCTGCATCCGGGTCAAGACGAAAGGGGCCGGTTTTAAAGGCGGTGAATCCCCATTTTTCGTTGAGCCTCTGGGCCGCCTCCGCGGCTTGCTCCGCCGTTTTTCCTCCTATGGACTGATAGACCCGGACCCGGTCCCGGACATTGCCGCCCAGGAGCATATAGACAGGCAGTCCCGCAGCTTTCCCACTAATGTCCCAGAGTGCGTGTTCGATGCCCGATATGGCGGCAAGGCCTGTACCCCCTGGCGGAAATCTGAACTGCTGGTTTGTTTTCATCATCAGATACTCGATCCGGCGCGGGTCCTCACCTATAAACCAGGTCGCGATATAGTCGACAATAGGCCCGACAGACAGGTCCGGACCGATCGAGTAGGCCTCGCCCCATCCGGAGATCCCTTCGTCGGTTTCCACTTTGACCAGATTTCTGGGTCGGCTGCCGTAGTTTGCCATCACCGTTTTGATCGAGGTGATCTTCATAGGTCTTGTCCTTTAGATTAAAGGGTATAGGCACCTATATGCTGTCTGTGCCCCGAGCTTGCGGAGAATCCACGGTATGTTCGAAGAGGTCTCCCGGGTGGCACGAGAGGATCTCACAGAGTATGTCGATTGTTGCGGTATCGATTCTTCGGGCCTTGTTGTTATAGATTCCGGAGACGGTGTTGGCTTGCAGACCCGACATTCTGGCGATTTCGGAAATCCTGTAGGGTCTGTCCGGCCCTTTTTCGGCCATCAAGATGTGCAGTCGGAACTTTACCACATTGGGTTCCTCTATTTCTGGCGATATGGATGGTAACAGTATGCAAACTATAGGCCAATTAGGGAGTTGAATCAAGTATAAAGTTACGATTAAATAATACTATATGATGTAAATACTGTGCCTTTCCTTTGCCAGATGTAGGCACAACGCTCAACTAATTCAATATGGTATACAAATATTGATGTACGATTTTCCGATAGTAGAAGAAAGGTGTTTCAGCACATGTTTTCTCAGATCAGGGAGTTCGTTTGATGTCCGACAGGTATGCAACCCGTACAGCTGCTGAAATATCAGATGATTCCGCTACCGTCGTTGGAGAACGGGTCGATCGGGAACAGGACCTGTACGATGGTATCGAATACAAGGTCCGCACATACGTGTCACGGTCATTGATACAGGACGGTGCAGGGGACTTGTGTGGATGAGATACACGCATTCACAGATCAGATGATTGAGCATCTGAATGCATCCCAGGTTCCGCCGATAAATGTGGCGTGCAAGGCCGGCTGCAGCTGGTGCTGCCATTTGGATGTAGAGGTTACGCCTCTCGAGGTATTGCGTATCGTTGCTTTCCTGCGTGAGTCACTCGATGCAGACACGCTTCCGGGAGTCATTGACAGAGTCAGGACGACTCACGAGCAGAAGATGGATCGTGAGAATTCAGGAGACGTTCCGAAGATTCCCTGTGCCCTGCTGGTCGAAGGTCTGTGCTCCGTGTACGCCGTACGGCCATTGAAGTGCCGGGGAGGAAACTCGACGGATGCAGAGATCTGCAAGACGTATTTCGAGACAGGCGAGAACGGGCTGCTTACGATTTCGGCACCGCAACTGCTGGCCGCCGACAGTATTCAGAATGGTCTGGCGAGGGGAAGTTCACCTTCAGGAGATCGCCTGGATAGACTGGAGCTCGTGTCCGCCCTGGCGGAAGCCTTCGAAAACCCGGAAAATCCCGAGAACATGGTGAATCTTGATGCAGTTGTTCATGCAAGGCGAGAGGAGCGCGCGTAAGGACAAGGTCGCCAGGACAAGAAGGTGATTCGCAAGACTATTGGCACAATCCGGAATTCCGGTATTGTGCTTTTTCGTGTTCGGGGCCCAACTGACCGGGTCTGATCAGAGGGATTTTAGGGATTATCTTTCTCCCGCAGCTCTGTTTCCAGCCACTCCTGAATTCGCAGCTGTACGAATTCTGTATGCGGTTCGAGATTGTGGTCGGCTTTAGGAAAGAGCAGAAGCTTCTTACTGCATATGGCGAGCTGATGGAGATACTGGGAACAGCCACACGGGATCACCTCATCTGCCGTGCCGTGGATCAGGAGTATCGAACAGTTGGCATCCAGGCTGGCGATCTCTTCCGCTCCCAGACTCTGAGCGGCTAGGGTGATTGCGGTGCGCACCGTGGAAAACTGGCAGGCGGCACGTATCACCACGGCGCCGCCCAACGAGTGGCCAATCAATGCGACGGTTTCGATTCCCCGGCTGCGCAGATAGGCCAGACCTGTTTCCACATCCAACAACATCGATTCCATTAAGTCGCAGTGCCGAAGGAACACCTGCAAAGATGAGATCCCTTTGCCGGACAATTTTTGGGCCGCTTCCGCATAGAGTTTTTCGATTGGCGTGCCTTGGCTGTTGTCGACCCCTCCGACCCACAATACCGCAACGTTGGTTTCCGATACCAATTTTTCGCGGCAATCCAGTTCGCCTTCCGCAGTCACAAGAGTGATGCGCTTCATTTCATTGTCGGTGGATTGACTTTTGATCACATCCTGGATCACCTCGCCCGGCGGTCTTCGGTTTTCGTCCATGCTCACAGTTCAGGTTCCTCCCAGCCAGGAATGTATCATTTATTTTGCACAACCAATCCCTGTGTCTTTTCCACAAGCCCGATGCGGATAGGGCGTTGACAGGTGGCGGTTCGCGAGTGTAATTTGCTGCTGGTGGTCAGGTGAACAATAACAGAAAACTCTCCAGCACAGGTCCCAATAAAAAATTTGGAGGTTCATCATTATGAATAGCGTTCGTATCAGTTTCTTGAAGGGTCTGACAAAGCTTAGCCTCTGGTATGCGGGGAAGCTTGTCCGTGACGGGGCTTCAGACTTTTCCGATGCCTTGATCCGGCGTGTCAACATATTCAGACAAACGGATTTATATGATGGAGAGCGGAATCCCTCCAGGGAGTCGGTCGGGAAGGTATGGCTTACTTTGATTGACGAACTCGAAGCACTTTTCGAGTCCAATGCGCAAGCATACGAGGAGGCAGGTCTTCAGTTGCTCTGGCCGCACATTGAAGCACGTATTCAACAATCTGGCGACGCGGTGGAGCCTACAGAAAGGCCATACGACTGCTGGAGCAGCAATGTACGCGCAGCAGGACCGGTATGCGATAAGACAGGAGAGAACGTCCATCAACTGGCTTGCGCGATGGTTGAGATTCACGTGGATAATATCTACAAACCGAAATCTCCCGTGAGCGATATGAGAATCCCTTTTGCCGCTTCGTTGATTCGGCTTCTGGAAACCGCCCAGCGCTCAGATCCAGAAGTGAAGGCCGTCCGCTGTGAGACCTGGATCAACTCGAATCCCGCATTCGCCAAATTCTTTCCTGCAAGCTGGTCCGCCAGTGCGGTTCCGATAGATTGGATCAACTACGAGGTGTCTCACTGGGGCCAATTCGAGGATCGCCGAGGTGATTTTCACCATCGCAATGGGGAGCTGTTCCGCGACACGGGGAAACTTCCATTTCCTTGTACGTCGTGCAGCAGTCCAATCGAGGAAGTGCTTCAACATCTCCGAACACGGTTTCCCGATGCGGTGTCGCACAATCGATCGTTGTGAGAGGGATGTGCGCTCCTCCTGCAACCGTCTTCCTCATTCCCACCCCCAATCCCTTATCCCACAGGATCAATCCTCGACCAGAAAGCTGGTTGGAGAAGCTATGGATATCCCCTCGTAGATCCAGCAAGACGGTTTCAGCCTCAATCTAACGACAGGCTACAAGCACGATTGAGAGGTTACTCGCCATCAGCGAGGGGTGACTTATCTCCCTGGCGCAAGCCGATAGGTGAGAAAGCGAACCTGGCGCATCCCGGTCGTGAGTATCGCTAGGCAGAGCGGATGCTTCCCAGTTGAAATCGTCGTGGATCGCCGAGACGTTCGGCAAGGGCTTTGGGAGTCCAGCCCGTGTGCGTAACTACCCAGTCGAGTTCATTGGCGAGCGGGCTGTCGAAGATCCCGGGATCGTCTGCACAAATGGCAAGGTTGACATTGGACTTGAGGAAGGTATGGATGGGGTGTTGAGTGGGGTCAGGTACGCCACCGATCCGGAGGTTGGAGGTGGGGCAGGTTTCGATGACAGTGCCGAGTTGGATCAGTCGGTGCAGGACATACTGCTGGCGATTGCGGACCTCTTCCAGGCGTTGTGGGTCGTAGGGGCGCTCGACGATTTCTTCTGCCGATCGTTTCAGAAGCATCTGTTGTTCATCTTCCAGTTCTTTCCTGTCTACTTGGACGCTGAATTTGGCGAGTTCTGAACTGTGAGAAAGGTCATAGGCGATCTGATCTAGGCGTTCGCTGACCAGCTCGCCGGCGTGTGCATTGGGACGACGGGCGATGGCAACTTCCGGGTCGAGACCGAGGGCTGTTGCATGACCCAATCTTTTGGTGCCCATTTCTGCGACTTCGTGACACCAGCGGACAGCGCTCTCGAGTGATTTGTCAAAATAGCTTTCGCCGACATGATAGGTGATCTCAAGTGCGCGTTCTGGATTCTGGCGATTGTCCTGATGAACGCGTTCGAACAGTTCGCGTTTGTCCTTTGGGGGAAATCCTTCTTCGAAGTGAGCAAAGTCAATTCCGACGATGGTCGGGATGACTTCGGGATGCTCATCCATAAGGTTTTGCAGCCAATCGTAATCCTGGTCGGCTGACCAGCGGCGAAGGCTGATGATGTAGCGTGCAGTGATGCCTTGTCGAGTTGCAGCTGCCAGTATCCGGGCGTGGGTACGGTGGAATTTTGTGAATCCTTCCTGAGTGTCGTCGCTGCTGCTGCATCGGTATTCGATGAACGTAATGCCTTCACGAACGTGACGGTTAACGACACGCTCAAAGTACGTTTTTACGAATGCTTCCCGTTTCGGAGGATGTGTCAGCAGGCTGAGGATGAGGTTGAACTTGGCCTGGAAGCGTCCGAAGTCTCCTCCATCTTCCTGGGTGTAAACGAAGTGCTCCCTGAATCGGGCAACTCCAGATTCTGGTTTGGACAGGGCGTTATCATATAAGACCACCATGTCTGGTCGGATCCCGAATGCCTCTACGTATGGGTCTGTGGACATCGACCAGTCAATGTCTTTGTAGTCATCCTTGCCAAGTTCGATGAGGTCTTCGGTGGTGAGGCAGCCGCCAGGGTGTACGTGGAGCTCGCAGGTCCTGGCGAGATGAAGCGGGTCCATAGACTACTCCTTTGGGATCAACCCTTTGATCCGTCTGAGCGTTCGTGCTGAGGCAGTTCGTCTGTGATCGTATTGCACAATTACGAAGTGACAATGATTGAAACTAAGGCGTGGACGTATTCGAAACAATAACGAAAGAGTTGTGTTCTGTGACGGGAAGATTGAGTTTGGGAGGAATTCGGAGAAACTTGAGATCCTATTTCTGAACTTGTCTGACACAGAACTCAACTCGGTAGTGGCGAACACATAGCCTGGCTTCTCCTGCTCTCGCTTGAAGTATTCCTTCTCTTGGTCTGTGTGTTTCGATGATTTTTCTGCCCAAATAATGAGAAAAGCAAGAAATGCCAGACGGGTCTTCCCGATTTAGTGGACAACGAGTTAGGTGTTTTGTATCTGTAGCGTGTCTTCTCCACCACCAGGAGGCATATCCATGGCTCGCAAGAATCGTAGGGGATTCGGATTGGGGACACCGGTACAGGTCATATGCGCTCGGTTTCACCAAGGCGCTCATGATGGCCATCACCAAATAACTCGCGGCGCGTCTTGTTTCGGCGGGACCGCCCGGTCTTCATCAGGCTTCCGTGGGGTCGCCTGTGCCATCGTCCTGATGGACTTCAGGTCCAAGGAATCGATATGCTCTGTTTAGTTTGATCATGAGAACCTGTGAAATGATAAGAATCGCTGCCAGCAAACCCATCAAGA
>CAVOEZ010000112.1:0-9099 GCA_963694355.1 Latescibacteria bacterium UBA2968
ATTACCGACCAGCGTTGACCGTTGAAGCGATTCATGCCACTTGAACCGCTCTTGGACATGGTCCAGATCGATCCGTCCCGGGTCTGAACGATTCGGGGACCGTAGCCCTTTGCGAGTCCCTCATCAACCGAGAACAGTTCCCATTGACTTCCACCTGATGCGCTTCCAGGTCTGAATCTCCCGATCTCCCCTTTTGGGAGACCGAACCAGAAGTCACCCTTTTTGTCCTCAAATATAGAACGCAGATTCAACTACGAAGTGCAATAAAATGCACCCTCTTTAACATATCCCGGCACCCGTCTTCTGGGGATATGGAATTCCAGAAGCCCGCTCACACCGTCCCGTTCCACCTGAAGGTGAGCCACACTCCCCTCCTGCCCCTTCAGCGCGTCATTGGTCCAGGCCGGCCGAACTCCGTCAACCGTAACGATTCGATCACCTACCTTCAAGCCTGAACCCGCTGCCGGGCCCTCGCCGGACAAGGCGTAGACGAATCGAGGTGTCGATCGATTTCGCAAACTGGGCCAGGCGCCCTCCACCACCCGAACCCCGATACCCAGAACGCCCCAGGCATCCTCCCACCAACTCACGGTTGGAATCAAGCCCTCTGGTAGTACTCGTACATCCAGATTCGGCGTGTGGTGTTCCAGGACATCACGCATGGGCTCGGTGGTATAAAGCGTTTGCGTCGATTCGTGAATCCTCAGCAGTCCCCACCCCGTTGCTGCCCAAACCGCTCCGTCCCTAGATACGATCAGGTCGTTAATTGGCCAGGGCAAACTCCCTTTTTTTGGAAAGAAGCGATCCCATTGACCGTCTTGACGCCGGCTAATACCCAGTTCAGTGCCCGCATAGAGGCTACCGTCGGAAGAGGAGGCCAGGACATACACCGGCGATCCCAGGAGGCCATTTTCAGGTGTATCTTCCCACCAATCCAGACCATCGTAGCCCATTACGCCGCGGTCCGTACCGAACCAGATGGACCCATCGGTGGACTCCGCCATACAGCGAAGTCCTTTTCCCTTCAGTTCAGGATATTCGGACCAACGCCAAACCTCCATCATCTGGTCATTAATATTTGGTATATATGGAGTTACAGATTCCCCTTTTGTGTAACCAAATAGTATCCAGACGGTGAATACGATTATGATATACGATAGTTTTGCAGGTTGCATATCTGGCCGTTTCAGGTTGAGTTAACCAGGTTCCTTTGACCCCAAAAATACCTGGCCATTCACATCCCGTCAAGAGAATCCCTAACCCTTTGCCCTGATTGACATTCCGGTGTCCCGGGTGTATATTACGCCGTTTTCAACCGCCCATCTCAGGAGAACATATGATAGCTGCACAGATCGTGGGCCCTCGCCAGGTGAAGATTGTAAAGGTCGAGGAACCACACGTTCCGGATTCTCACATTAAGGTCCGAATCGAAAGAGCATGCCTGTGTGGTTCGGACACACCGCTGTTTGCCTATGATCTCAGCCAGCGAAAAGATTCCAGGTTGGCCACCCCTTTTCTGGATTACGAGAGGGAAAATCCGTATCCGCTGAGACCCGGCCAGGCCATCCACGAATGCCTGGGCACCGTAGTGGAGTCCAGATCCGCGAAGTTTGCAGAAGGCGATCTGGTTTTGGCCCTGCCCAACGCCATGGACGGCCTTTGCGAGTTCCTGGCCATTCCCGATACGAAAGCGATCCATTTGCCCCGAGATGGCGTTTCGAGGGAAGAGATCCTGATGTCCCAGCCCTTTGGGACCGTATTGTGGGCATTCGCCAAACTGGGCAACCTGTTGAATCAGGAAGTGGTCGTTCTGGGTCAAGGTCCAATGGGATTGATGATATGCAAGTTGCTGGGCAACATGGGCGCGAAAACCATCATCGCTATGGACAAGCTCGAGTATCGACTGAAGACTTCCATCTGCATGGGCGCCACACATGTGGTCAATGTAGACGCCTGGGACCCGGTAGACGCCGTAAGGGAGATCACCGGCGGCAAGATGGCGGACCTGGTGTTCGAAGCCGTTGGGCATCAAACCTCTACGATTAGTCAGTGTATGGATATGGTTCGTCCCCGGGGAACGCTGGTCGCCTTTGGTGTGCCCGATGATGAGATTTATCCGGATTTTTCCTACAGTACATTCTTCAGAAAGAATCTGACACTGATCGGTTCTGTGGGCCCGGAAGTGATACCGAACTATAGCCTCGCCCGAGACATGATCGCACAGGGCAGGATCGACCTCTCACCCTTGATCACCCATACACTGCCTTTCGAGGAGATTCAGAAGGCGTACGAACTGTTCGTCGACCGCCGCGAGGGTGCGATAAAAGTTGTCCTCGATTACGATACGCTATCTTGACTGCCTGATCGCTGGAAACTGCAATAACAGGTCATTTCAGCCAGAAAAGGCTTGACAATTATGGCCTTGCTTGTATCATGTTTCTGTTCTGATTCGTTCACCCGGCAACGAGAAATGGAATGAAGTGCGAAACGGATTTCCCCACAAAAACAGACTTGAACGATCCGAGGCGCCCTCATGCAACTGCACGAGGGCCTCTTTCTTGAGCGGGACATTGTTGTAAGGGAGACAGCGTACTTGGCAACCATATTTGACGAATCGGCAGTCGTCGGACAGCCTGAGGCTGACGCGGCCGCCGTAAATGTCCTGAAAAAAGGCGGAAACGCGGTGGATGCGGCCGTTGCGGCCGCTCTTTTGTCCTGTGTGGTTATGCCGCACAAGGTTGGAATAGGTGGCTACGGTGGCATGATGGTCGTCCACATGAGCGGAGTGACGCGGTGCATTGACTTCAATACCGTGGCCCCGGCGGCCAGCTCCAGCACCATGTTCAACGTGGCTCGATCGGATGGGCGATTCGGTTCTCTTGTCAAGGACAGAGAAAATGAAATTGGGCACAAGGCGATCTCCGTACCCGGCGTCCTCGCCGGGCTGTCACTTGGTCTTCAGGAATTCGGGAAATTTTCGCTCGCAGACACGCTCGCCCCGGCTATCCGCGCCTGCAAAAATGGATTCCGTGTCTCGGCAGAATATATCCAGGCCACGCAAGACAATCTGAAACGTATCCGGATGTTCCCGGAAACAGCAAAACTTCTTCTGGAGGACAATGAGCCGCCCCCTTCAGGACACCGGGCAAGCAATCCGAACCTGGGCAAATTGCTTGAGCAGATCGCAGAAAAGGGCACTGACGAATTTTACAAGGGTCGAATAGCTGATCGAATTGTGAAACAGATCCAGGAGAACGGAGGGCTTCTCTCCAAGGAAGATATGGAGGCGTACGAGGCCAGAATTGTGGACCCTGTTCATGCGACCTGCATGGGGTATGATCTGTATGGTGCGCCGCTATGTAGCAGCAGCATCAGTCTGTTACAGATGTGCCGTATAGCGGAAGTCGCAGAACTTGATCTCTGGGCAAGGGATGCGGCGCGTCTCGCCCACGGAATGACCGAGGTGATTCGAGCCACCTGGCTGGATCGATACCGTCACTTCGGCGATCCAGCGGTAGTTGACGTACCCTTGACGACCTTAATGTCCGATGTGAGTATCGGTGCCACCGGAATTGAAATTTCTCACCACATATCTGAAGGCACCAGAGGTCAGTCGCTGCTGAGGCCCCTTTCTTCGGGTGGGACGACCCAGATCTGTGTAGTCGACAGAGATAGAAATATGGTCTCTCTCACACTCACACATGGGCCCGCATATGGATCCTATGTGACTGTGCCGCGAATGGGGCTGCTGATGAACGCAGGCATGTCCAGATTCGATCCTGGTTCCGGTCTCAAGAATTCTGTCGCACCAGGCAAGCGACCCATTGTCAACATGTGTCCTGCGATCATTACAAAAGAAGGAAAGCCTTGCATGACCATTGGTGCATCGGGCGGAACCCGAATCTCATCGTCGCTCTTCCAGGTCCTGGCGCGTCGTTTGGTGCTGGATGAAGATCTGGAGTGGGCCGTGGGGGCACCCAGGGTGCATTCCGAAGGCAACGAATGGGTAATGATGGAAGAAGAGTTTGGTCAAATGGCCCCTGACTATCTTAAAACCGTGGGCTACACCCTTCGAACTGGCAGGGCGGCCGCGCAGGTAAGAGCCATTGAAGTGACCGAATCCAACCAGTTGCTGGCCTCGCTGGATCCACGTATCCGGGGTAAGGAACGGGGCATCTGACGCCACCTCCCGAGTCTGAATAATCCTCCACTCCCCCTCTTCTCTCTCCTTTCCCGAACACTCCTCACAGGGTAGGTCCAATGAACTCCTTCCCGTTTGGTAGCGGTCGCCCCGATCCGGAATCATTCCCGAATCGAGGGCTTGCAGAGGCCGCCATGCGAATCCTTCCTGAACTGGGCGATGAACTGGCGCTCTACCCAGGGAATCTGGGATATGAGCCCATGCGAAAGCTCATGTCTCAGCGCTTTGAGAAACGGGAGGGTGCAGCCCTCCCGCCGGAGCAAATCGCGCTGACAACTGGATCGATGCAGGCCGTCACTTTGATGGCCCAGACCTTCGTTAATGCGCCCGGCGATGTGATCATCATGGAGGAATTCTCCTATTCTGGTACGATCAGCGCATACAAGCAGGAAGGCGCTGTACTTGCAGGGATTCCCCTCGACGAGTACGGCATGCGAATGGATGCGCTGGAAAAATGCATTGAGGATTTAGGTCGGGAAGGCAAAAAACCCGCATTCATCTACGCGCTGGTAACCTACCAGAATCCTACGGGCTCGATCATGCCTCTGGAAAGACGGATGGAGCTGCTTGAGATCGCAGGGCGTCACGGGATACCGGTGGTTGAAGACCATTGTTACGCAGATACGGTATATGAAGACTGTCACGTGCCCGCCCTCTATACATTGGAACATCGGGCTCCTGTGATCCACATCGAGTCCCTATCCAAGATACTTGGACCGGGCGTTCGAATGGGTTACCTGGCAGCACCCCAGCCCCTGCTCAATGAAATTCTAAAATATCGCCGCGATGGAGGCGCAAGTACGCTCTCTGCCGCTATCGTTTGCGAGTATTTCCGGGAGAATCTCTGGGACCACATTGGTACGATCAATACGATTGTAAGAGAAAAGCGGGATCTGATGATCGACCTGCTCGCGGATTCACCGGATGTATTCGAGTGGTTCAGCAAACCAAAAGGCGGGCTGTTCATCTGGGTGAAACTGCCGGATAATGTGGACTTGGGAACCCTGGAATCTCTGGCAGAAACCAGAAACATCGACTATGCTTCCGGCAGTGCCTTCCACGTGCACGGAAAAGATGTGCCGTATATCCGTCTGGCTTTCGGATATGCTTCCCTTGACCAGATCAGGGAAGGCATTCCACTGCTAACAGATTGTATTCGTCAAAGCCAGACGGATTCCTGAGTCTGTGAACCCCGGCCCATCACGAGGAACCCGCTTATGAATGCGCAGCAGCACATTCCCCCACGACTCCCGCTTCCGGGTGTCGACCATCTCATTGCTGTAGCCAGTGGAAAGGGTGGCGTTGGAAAATCGACAACGGCCGCGAATCTTGCTGCAGCCATGGCACTTGAAAAATTGAATGTAGGACTCCTCGATGCAGATATCTACGGCCCGGATGTTCCCACAATGATGGGGGCTCAGGAAAAACCGGATATGAGTGATGAAGGCCGGATGCTGCCCCTGGTGCGACACGGGGTAAAGCTTATATCGCTGGGAATGATCGCCGAACCGGGAATGCCCATCATCTGGCGGGGTCCGATGCTGGCAAAAATGGTTTCACAATTCCTTCAGGACGTAGAATGGGCACCTCTGGATTATCTCATTGTAGACTTACCGCCGGGCACGGGCGACGTACAGCTTACTCTCACACAGACGGCTCCCATCAACGGTGCGGTTATCGTTACCACGCCGCAGGCGGTAGCCCTCGAGGATGTCAAACGCGGAATTCAGATGTTCAACACGGTGAGTGTACCGGTGCTGGGTATCATCGAGAACATGAGCGGCTACATCTGTCCACAGTGTGACACCGCGACGGACATTTTCGGTCGGGGTGGCGCCGAAACAATGTCCGAACTCTACGACATTCCCCTTTTGGGAGAAATTCCTCTTGATCTCAAGATTCGGTCAGGAGGAGATATGGGAACCCCGATCACCATTTCAGATCCAGACACCCTGCCTGCACGTAGCTATCGGGAAATAACAAAGAAAATACTTTCCCTGGTTTCATAGGACCAGAAAAGGCGATTCCAGAAGGTCCGGTGCCTGATTGGCCGGGCTTTTTCTGTTTTCATTCAAGGAATTGTGCAGTCTGCCGATAGTACGGAAGAGCGGTCCTCTTTCAAGCTGACGGTAGATCCTGTGGAGTTCCAACAATGAATACACGGCAGGTGCTGTTACCCACCCTATTGCTTTCTCTTGTCCTCGCAGCCTTTTGCTTCTATCTCACCCTGCAGCCATCCAGAGCTCGGGCCCGAATTGTCAAACAACCCGACCAGGCCCCAATAGCTACTGTTTCATTCGCAAGAGGAACTGTTGAGGTTAGAAGCTCGGAAGGGTACTGGGCGCGCGTAGGCAGAGGGTACCGTATCAGCAATGGCGACTCCATCCGGACTAGGGAAGGGACAAGAGTAGAAGTCACGCTCCTAGAGAATGGGTCCCGATTGCGTGTGGAGGGTGAGAACGGGTTGGCAATAAACGCCTCCAAATCCAGTGTGAAATGCAGCATCGAGAAGGGTGGAGTTTGGGCGGAAGCCAACAACCCGGGTTCAGGGGGCACCGAGATGGTACTTGCAGCTGGCAATACCGAGGCGTCTTCCCGATCGGGAGCATTTCGTGTGCGCCGAGGGGATTCAGGCACATCACGTATTTCTGTATACCGGGGAGAGGCAGTAGTGAAATCCACGGATCAGAATGGAGCAGGAGGACGCTTGACGCGTGGCCAGAGCCTCACCCTCACATCTGGAGAAGCGCCGGTTTTTGACCAGGGTGTCGGGGACGATCCTTGGGAATATGGGTGGAAACCACTGCTGGCAGAAGGAGAAGACGAACCGGCAGACCGGGCTGGTGCATCATCAAAACCTGCACTGCTGAAACGCGATCTCAGGGAGATCAATCCTGAAATCTACCTTGCGGTAGAAGTGGAACTCAAGGGCCAACGATCCTCCGACACAGAGTTTTTCGCTGATGAGGTGCAGATTCGGAAAATCAAAGTCAGGGCCCGGAACTGGGACCGGCTGCCGGCTGCAGAGAAAGTAGATCTGCTGAACGATACGTTCGACGAGTTAAGACTCAAATACCCGGCCATAAAACACTCCGTAATCCTGGAATTCGACGACCATCGGCCCAGACTGGAATTGAAATATGGAGCGGCCCTGGCAGGTTGATAGATCAAAAAGCGATTCCCTTTTGAGCGCCCGGTGACCTTGCGATACCGGGCGCTTTTTTTGTCCAGAAACACCTTGACGACAGCCATGTAAGCATATACTTTCATTAATAATTTTGTCTAATAATCATTAATCTGCTTGATGTTTTAGGCTGTGTTGGCGTGGATAGCCTGCAGCAGACATTCCTCAAACAAACCGCCATTTATACCCGATTCCTTCAGAGAATTATATACTGGTATGAACGCATTTTAAACGAAACATACCGATCCTTTCGAGAGTCGAAGAAGGGGAGCAAAAAAAGTCTCCTGTCACTATGGAAACATCGAAATGATGCATCGCATACACCAGATGCGACCGCTTTGAACCTTGCCACAGGATGAACTAATGAAATCATATGAATTGCCCGTAATGAAAACAATCTTGTTGATCACCTTCGCTGTGTTCTCAGTACTGGGTTGTGACAGCGACGAATCAAAGAAATCGGATGCGGAAGCCAGGGCTGATTCGACAAAAGTCGATGCTACCGCCGTCGCTGATTCGGCAAAGGTGGACAGTGCCAGGGTGGACTCCTTGAAGAAGGCCGAAAAGAAGAAGGTTCCACCGGGCGTACCGGTCAAAGTCAGCCAGGTCGAGGTCGGGGATATCTCCTCCTACTTGCTGTTCAGTGCCACCATTGAAGCGGAAGAAACCGTTGATGTTTACCCTCAGGCAACCGGCCTTGTAAGGAAGGTCTTCACGGAAGAAGGTGACCGTGTAGAAGCAGGCCGGATTCTCCTGAAGCTTGTTGACGACGATCTTAAGTTATCGGAAGCTGAGGCCCGGATCAACTACAAGAAGCTTGAGGGAAATTTCAAACGGAGAGAAGAGATATACAGCAAAAATCTGCTATCTAAAGAAGAATACGAGAGGGAAAAAGTCGACCTCGAACAGGCTCACATTCGATGGCAGAGAGCAATGTTGGCCCTGAATCGTGCTGAAGTTAAATCACCGGTGAGCGGGATCATCTCAGAGCGGTTTGTAAAACTTGGTGACAGGGTATCCCCGGGGGGCACGAAATTGTTCACAATTGTTAACATGAAAAGCCTCATTTCGCGTGTGCACGTCCCTGGCCGGGAACTGAGCAACCTGAGCCCTGGACAGCCTGCCGTGATCACAACTGACTTTCTCCCGGACAGGAAGTTCAAAGGTGAAATTTTACGGATCAGTCCTGTCGTGGATCCGGGTAGCGGAACATTCCGGGTTACACTGGGGGTTACAGATGGCAATGGACACTTGAGACCAGGGATGTTTGTGAACACCCACATCGTAACCGCAACTCACGAACGTGCGGTCCTGGTTCCAAAACGAGCTGTGATTTACGACGATGGGTTGCCGCATGTGTTTGCAGTGAAAGACAGTACGGCCAGCAAGATTCAGTTGGAAGTCGGGTTCGAGGACAGCGACAATCTCGAAGTTCTGGCTGGTGTAAAAAAGGGTGGTCGCATTGTGGTCGTTGGACAGAACGGATTAAAAGACGAAGCCAAAATCCGGGTGATCGAAGGCGAGGGTCTCCGAATTCCACCCGACAAGCCGGACTCTACAAAGTCTGATTCTTTGAATCAGCAGGACGAGGCCTGATCACCACTCCACCTCTCCCTGAGCAGTACAAATCCTATATGCAGTTTCATAAAAGCCTGAATTGAGATTCCATACTTATGAATGATGCCCCAGAGGAGCAGTCCGGCAAGAGCCCTCA
>CAVOEZ010000113.1:0-9081 GCA_963694355.1 Latescibacteria bacterium UBA2968
GAGTCCAATCTCATCGTACCGACTGTCGTTTTGCCGTTCCATCAGGACGGCCAGTGAGACAATCCCCATTTTGGACGTGAATGGATACATCAAGAAGGTATGGCTCCTGCATATAACGCTGGCTCTAGGCCTGCGCATGTTTTTTCAACTCCTGGATACTCACTGTTGCCACACCGACCTTGCCAACAACAATTCCGCCGGCGATGTTGCCAAGTTCAGCACATTCCTTGAAAGTGGCACCACAGGCCAGCGTAAGTGCGAATATGGCTGCCGTGGTATCTCCCGCACCCGAGACGTCGAAAACTTCGCGGTTAGCCGCGGGGATATGGGAGACCTGTCCATCGGATTCGAACAGGCTGATTCCTTTTTCACTTCTGGTCATCAGCGCCGTTTTCAGATTCAGCCGGCGTACTAGTTCATGTCCTACGGAAATGACCTGTTCCTCACTGTCATCTTCGATGTTGAGAGACCCGAGCGCCTCGGACTGGTTGGGACAAATTGTGGTGACGCTGTGATACTTTTCGAAATTTCGACCTTTTGATCCGCAATTACGGGTGTCTGATGATCACCGGCGAACTTGCGAACGACATCCATGAGTTCGTCGGTAACCACGCCTTTCGCGTAGTCGGAGACGAATATGACGTCAACGCTTTCCGAGTTGCGAATCTGTTGCTCAAGCTGGGCCCGGGTTTCATCCGGTACCGATCCTTTATGTTCCCTGTCGGCGCGAAGAATGTGCTGGCTGCGTGCAATGACTCTGGTCTTGATAGTGGTGGGTCGGTATGGGGCTACGACAATGCCCTTCGCGTCCACATTCGCGCCCTCGAGGAGAGACGTGAGCAGCTTGCCATTCGTGTCGTTGCCCACAATGCCGATCGCAGATACTTTGGCGCCAACCCCGTTCAGGTTGTGGATGACATTGGCTGCGCCGCCTGGGCGATGCGTTTCAGATTGGACCTCGACAACAGGTACAGGTGCTTCCGGAGAAATTCTTTCGATGTTCCCCCACAGATAATGGTCAAGCATCAGGTCGCCGATTACCAGGATCCGCTTCCCGGAAAATCCAGAAAGGATTTCGTCGACCCTGTTGAGGTTCATGCGCGCTCCCGATTCTCTTTCAAAACCTTCTGAATGATGTCTGTGGATGATTTCCCCTCCACAAGAGGAATCGTGGTCACCAGACCCCCACTGCGCTCCACTTCTTCTCTGCCCACGATTTCATCGAGTGCATAGTCGCCCCCTTTTACAAGGATGTCTGGCAGAAGTGCGGCGATGAGTTCCTTCGGCGTATCCTCCTCGAACACACAGATGTGATCCACGGCTTCCAGTGCACTCAGAACGGCTGCGCGATCCTCCAGTGGACTGATCGGGCGCGTGGGTCCCTTGATTCTGGCAATGGATCCGTCGCTGTTCAGGCCCAAAAACAGGGCATCTCCAAGATCTCTCGCTTGTTGGAGATAGGTGACGTGACCCCGGTGCAGCAGGTCGAAGCAGCCATTCGTGAAAATGACTCTGGAGCCTATGTGCCGCAGTCGCTCGCGTGTCGATTTGGCGGCTTCCAGAGAGAGTAATTTCCCTTGAGATGCCTCCGCACGATCACCCAGGGTATCCTGGAGTGCCTGAGCCAATAGTGGAATCATGAGTTCGTGATGCCCGGTAAAATTGTAGCCCTGGCCGCTGGATTGCGTGGGGCGCTGGACGACATTTACCCGTGGGCGATAGTGTTGAAGCATGTCGAAATTTGCGGTGGTAATCGAGTCGACTTCGTGCCCCAAATTTCTCGCGACAGTAAGGGCCTTCAGGAAGACCTCCGGGAGGATGACCGCCGAGCCCAAATTCAGATACGCTCCACCGCTGAGGGTGGCGACCACCGAGCAAAAGGTTTGGAAGTCAGACATGGACGCCCTTCCAATGGCTTCACCACACGCGGTGGGGTGTTGGTGCACGATGTCTGTACCAACCGCCACGTGGACAGTTGCCGGCAAGTCCTGCTCGAAGGCGGTCGCAAGGACGCTGCGGTCCTTGTAGGGGAGTTTCGACGCGACGATTTTTCTTCCAAGCGCCTTGCCGAAACCTTCCTTCGTCTCATTGATGGCGGTGTTGATGAATTCACCCGTTTCGTGCGCCATCCCGAATGAACCGTCCTCCAAACCAGCAGCGACGTCTTCGGAGGTGCTCCCGCACATGGCCATTTCCACATCGTGGATCGCGGCAGACCCATTCATCGCAATGGCCGACAACCAGCCCCTTACCATAAGATCATTCAACAGGGGCGACATACCGCATTTGATCACGTGCCCACCGATACCTGCGCTGATTGTCTTTTCGGCCTCTATAGAGGTCGAGAGGTGTCGAACCAGTTCGCGAAAATCTTTGCCAATGAGTATGTCTGGCAAACTGTTCACAAATTGGCCAGTGGTCCCCCCGGGCCTGGTAGGCGTTGCGAGACCGCTCACAGAGACTTTGCTGGGTCGATCCGAGAGCGGATAGGTCTTTATTAGCGAGAAATCTAAAGGTTTGAATCGTTCTGACATAGGTCCTTGGTTTTTGAACTTCAGGGTATCTCAATCTGTCTATAGTGTGAATATAGGCTTATTGTGCCAATTTGGTCAATTTCACTCTTGGGATACCGGTCGAACAACTTCCAGAAGGTAGGCCAGGGGCCCGAAGGGTATTCTGGGCCCGATCGGGTGCTTTCTGTGGATTTTGAATCCCTGTGCCTCAAATAAGCCAGCGATCTGGCGGATATCGAACCCGCGGGTGACGAAGTTTTCTTTTCTGTTGTGATACCAGTATCGAAGTTTCAGATACAGATTGTTGCCATTGCGGATGTCCAGAATGATTTTGCCTCCGGATTCGCAGATTCTCATCAGTCCCGAAAGGGAAGGGACCCGACGTTGGCCATGGTAAGTTGAACATCCCGCGTGTCGTTATCGGCGAAGATATCCCTGGCCTCCCAAAGAAGCGCTATATCCAGATCGGCACCCACAAGAAGATCGCCCTGCGCCTGGAGTTCAGCAAAAAAAAGACCATTCCCACAGCCGATGTCCAGAGTTTTGGAATCACCTGCTGATTTGTAGCAGTTTACAGCCAGATTTCGGATTGTGCTGGTCAGGCGTCCCAGGAAGGCGCCGCGGTTCTTTACACTGGATGTATCCAACATCTGTTTGGTCCTTGTCAGGTGGTGCGCCGATCCAACCCGATTCTATTCGCAAGGGCGTCAATCGCCGCGAACACGCGTGGAGGTTCTAGGTTTTTTAAGCATCTGTGGTGCTCAGCGATGCACTCGTAAAGCGTACACGGTGAACAGGAAACCAGGTTCTGGACAATTTCACGCTTGTCCGCGGGAAGGAAAGGTCCGTATCGCAGTGCATTCTCAGGTCCAAAAATGGCCATTACCGGGGTTCCGGCGGCAGCCGCGAGGTGCATTGGGCCTGTATCATTGGTCGGGTAGATGCGACATCTTGAAAGGAGTGCACAAAGTCCTCCCAAACTTAATCCAAGAGCGGGTTTACCGCCAAGTCAAGTAAAATAGACAAAAATGAACTTTTAGCTTGATTTTCTTGTTCATAATTGTTTATTATTACTGTGAAACAATTCATATTAAGGAACTAACAGTTGGTGCAACTCTCACCGCAGGTAGGGTCATGAACTTCAGAGATGCCTTGGAAAAGGAAATCCGTTCACAGGGACTGGCGGTCGCAGAAATTGCTAAAACCAGTGGCCTTTCAAAGGGTGCAATATACAACATTCTAAATGGCAAGACAGAGGAAGATCGGATTCGCCCTTCCACAAGAAAGCAGATTGCCACAGCCTGCAATCGGGAGTTGGAGGTTTTGGAGGACGGCAACGTTCTTTTCGTAGAACCGGGTGTTGCCCCCCATTTTCAGAGTGGTTCGGAAATTCAGCTCACACTCATTCCGGAGCGTCCATTTCTCAACAATTCCTTTATAAGGGAGCCGTTCGATTGGCTGCACGACCTGGAGGCCACCCAGGAGACGCAAGGCAGGCTCACCGTGGACCGCGTTTTTCAAAAAAGAAATGATTTTCTCTCACTCATCTCTGAAAATATTGGTCTCGAAGATGTAGGGAATTTGAGATTAGAACTCCAGGTGAGATTCACGGGTGGTCAGTCGGGCAAATTCGATTGTAAGCTACCGGGTATTTTGCATCCCGGCGATCGACAGGAGCGGACAATTTTCCTGTGCACAGGACCGGCCTTCTCACTTGAATTACTGAATCCCGTTTACATCGACGGTGATGGGGAAACCAGACAGTTTTCGGATACGCAAAAGTACGTCAATGAAGGGTATCCCAGTGATTGAGTCTCTAAAAAAAACCAAACGTATTCAGATTCATAACGATTCTCCCGCAGACGGTGCGCACCATTTCGGTTTTTCGGACTATGCGGAGACTTTCGCCAAGATCATAGCCGACCAGGCGAATCGGACGCCTTTGACGATTGCGATCAATGGAGCGTGGGGAAGCGGGAAGACAACCCTTATGAAGACCATCCGGGAGACGCTCTCCGAGATCTCTGCCGATGTGGATCAAAGCGGGAGTGACGATATCTTTCGTCGATGCCGGACCGTCTGGTTCAATGCCTGGAAGTATTCGAACAGGGACGCGATCCTGGTCGCTCTGGTCGAGGAGATCGTTGCGCAAATGATGTCGGAGGGTTTCCCGCGACAGCGACTGGAGCAGATGCAGACCTCGGAAGGCAGACTGGACTGGACAAGGATCTCGAAGTCTGCAGACGACCTCCTGAAAAAAAGTGGAACACCTGATCTGCAGGGCGTGTTGAAGAGCGACACTGCATTGCTCAGAAATTTGCCTCTTTTACGTGAATTCGAGCAATTTCTGGACAGATTGATCGGGTGGTCGATCACAGGTCAGTCGGTGAGCGATCCTTTTGATGATTCGGAAGGTGTGCTTGTTTTCTTCATTGATGATCTCGACAGGTGTCAGCCAAACCGGGTAGCGAGGGTTCTGGAAACAGTAAGGTTGTTTATGGACAGGCCTGGATGTGTGTTCGTCCTCGGGATGGACAATGAGATTGTGGAGAAGGCAGTAAAGGCGCAATACCAGACCATCGAGGGTTTTGATGAGCACGCTTATATGGATAAAATTATCCAGCTCCAGTTCAATTTGCCGCCCATAAGGCCGGAACATATCCAGAAATTCATACAGGAAGAACTCGTTGGCAGCTCATTGGAAAGTCCGATCGTCCGGTATCTTCAGGATGTATCAGAAACCGTGGAATCGAACCCGAGAACGGTAAAAAGGTTTTTGAACACATTCGCGATCCAGAGGAGCCTGGCAGAAACCCGCGGGTTCCTGAAGGATGGCGTTATGGATGAAGACCTGCTGGCCAAGTGGATCATCCTGTCGTTTGCTTTCGAAAAGTTCGCCGGACGTGCAATTCAGCGCCCTCTGTTGTTAGCCGAGCTTCAGGAAGCGATTCTCGAGCGTGAAGACAGCCAGGAGTTGGTTGCAGACGGAAATCTCTACCCGCCTCATTTAAGAGAGTTGCTGGAGGACCAGCGGCTGGTAAATCTGATGAAACGGGGCAAGGCCTTTCCCAACGACGAAGAGAAGATTTCAGTTTACACACATCTGAGTGTTTCTGCCAAAACGCAACGCGTAGAAGAGGATTCTGCCGGTGAAGAGGTGGAGAGTACAGAGGCGATGATTCGCGTTGAGCGCGGCAAGTTCCTGATGGGAGACGTGAATCGGGCGGTCTCAATTGATTCTTTTGAAATTGACATGTATCCCGTCACCAACCGCCAATATCAAACATTCATTGAGGAAACAGAATTTCCGCACATACCTGAACATTGGCGAGATGGGAAATATCCACCAGGAAAAGCAGACCATCCAGTAGTCAATGTGAACAAGGAGGACGCCCTCACCTATGCAAAATGGGCAGGCAAACGGCTTCCGGAGGAACAGGAATGGGAAAAGGCGGCAAGAGGGCCCAGCGGCCGCGTATATCCCTGGGGAAATGCATTCAACAGGTTCAACTGCAACAATCAGGAGCTGGGATTTAACGGTACGACATCGGTTACACAGTTCGCCAATGGCGCCAGCCAGTATGGCTGCTATGATCTGTGCGGGAATGTCTGGGAATGGACAGACACCAATGTGTTTGAGAATGATGAGGCCAAAGTCATCCGGGGTGGCAGTTGGGCAAATCCTCGTGAAGGTTTAAGGACAACAACACGCGCCTACGAACGAGCAGAGCGCCGGAGGCGCGATGTCGGGTTTCGCTGCGCAAGAGACATCGAGGAGTAGATGCAAAACCTGGGTACTCGGAATTTCGATTGGAGAGATACTGCATGCTTAAAGCGCTTATGACGGTGCTGTTCCTGGGAGGGGCTGGTTTGCTCGTGGGCACGTCACTCCTCGCTCAAGGATCTGGATCCAATGAGCACGATATTCAGTTGGGGAAAGCAATATTTCATGACAAGGGGTCGCCCACCGGAATCGCCTGCATTCATTGTCACGCCGATTTTAATGAAAAGAAAGAGCCGGACGATCTTGTTCGTCCGGCACATCCCCTTTTCAATGCTGGATTCAGGGCTGAATGGCAAACCTGGGACGGAAGAAAAATCGCAACCCTGGATATGGCCATCCTGACCTGTATGGAGAGGTGGATCACAGAAAGAGAGAACGGTGACAGTAAGGCGCCTCCGAAACACCAGATTCGACAGTTGAAGGCCTATTTGAGGTCGAATAAGCTGTCTCCTGAAAGGAAATCCAAACCTATCGAGCCGAATTTTTCGAAACAGCTACCCAGAGAGAGGGCGTTGAGGGCAGGGGATCCGGCGTTGGGTTCCACAGTTTTCAGGAAGTCATGCATGATCTGTCACGCCACGGACGGCGGCGGTCCTGCACCATCTCTTTTAAGAAATGGCTATAGCAGATACCAGATTGCAAAGAAGGTCAGAGAGGTCGAAAATTCTGGCCTGAACGGACTGGTGATGCCTCCCTTCCCAAAAGACCGACTTTCCGATCGCCAGCTTATTAATGTAGTGGCCTTTGTTTACCAAATGTAAAGTCAATCAATTGATATTCGAAGAAAGACCTGGCGCAATAGAAGTGCATCATCATTGGACGCGGAGCTGCCGGTAATTCTGGAAATTTCTTGACAACTCCTGTCCCCAATCTATATTTCACCAGCCGGCAGGGCTATCATTCTGTAAACGGGGACCCCGTCAAATGGTGACTGAGATTGAGACAACCTGGTTGCAGGCGGGATTGTTGATCATGTACAGTCTGGCACTCGGGCTGCTGCTGCTCTTCAGCCTGCATCGCCACGTTCTCGTCAGGTTATACTACAAGCACAAGGATACACCCAGGACCCCCAAGGGGTCCTTTTCTAGTTTGCCCAGAGTTACCATACAACTCCCTGTATACAATGAATATTATGTTGTCGAGCGCTTGATTCGCTCCGTGGCTCAGATTGACTATCCTTCCGAGCTGCTTGAAATTCAAGTACTTGATGATTCAACAGATGAGACGTCGAATCTGGCTGAACGCGTCGTAAAAGAGCTTCAGGTGGACGGACAATCTGCCGTCTATATACACAGGGATTCGCGGGAAGGCTTCAAAGCCGGGGCTCTGGAAAACGGGCTGAAGATGGCGATTGGGGAGTACGTGGCCGTTTTCGACGCCGATTTCCTGGCGCCCAGGGAGTTTCTGCATGAAACGATTCACTATTTCACCGACGAGAAAGTCGGGATGGTTCAGACACGGTGGGGACACCTCAACCGGGACTATTCCCTTCTCACAAAGGTGCAATCGATTTTTCTGGACGGCCATTTTGTAATGGAACACGGGGCAAGGAGCCGGGCGGGACTGTTCTTCAATTTCAACGGGACTGCAGGTATATGGCGCAAGTCGTGCATTGAAGATGCTGGAGGATGGCAGCACGATACGCTCACAGAAGACCTGGATTTGAGCTACAGAGCACAAATGAAGGGCTGGGACTTCGCATTCCTCGAGGATGTCGTCTCACCTGCCGAGGTTCCTGTGGAAATGAACGCTTGGAAAAGTCAGCAATTCAGGTGGTCGAAAGGCTCTGTCCAGACTGCCAGAAAGCTGCTGGGTCCTGTTTTAAGAAGTTCTCTGACTTTTAGGGTCAAGGTCGAGGCAGTGATCGCTTTAACGGCGAATTTCTCCTATCTGTTGATGGCTATGGTGGCGCTTCTGATCTTTCCTGCTGTCCTTTCACGTCTGGATTTTGGGTGGTACAGGATCTTCGTGGTCGATCTGCCCCTGTTTTTCGCTGCCACCGGTGCAGTGTCCCGGTTCTACATATATTCTCAGAGGGAAGTGTATTCTGACTGGAAGACACGCATAAAGTATATTCCCTGTGTTCTGGCGATCGGGATGGGAATTTCCTTCAACAATGCACGGGCGGTCATTGAAGCGCTTGTAGGTCATCAATCCGCCTTCAATAGAACACCGAAATACCGTGTTGTTAATCAAGAAGATAAATGGTCAGAGAAGAGATACAGTGTAAAGAAGAATGTCCTGTCGTTCCTTGAAGTAGCGATCGGATTGTACTTCTGCTGGGTGATCGCATATTCGATTCAAAATGGAGTCTATTTCCCGGTTCCTTTCTTGATTTTGTTCTGCTCCGGATTTTTCTATGTAGGTTGGATGTCCCTGTTTCAGGGCCAGTGGGAGAGACTTCGAGTAACATCCTCGAAAGTGGAAACTGTGCCTGCTGACTGATTTGTTGATCCCAATGTGATCACCATCACATTGTATGTTGGGACATGTTGCGATAATTCAATATGATCAGGCCATACCCCAGAAGCTTCCGGGCTACGTTTGTATAACATAAAATGTCGACAAAATGACACTAAATGTTACACAATGTACACTTGGTGCGACATTTTGACATACGTAGATGGGATGGTTGAATGTTGCAACGGACAGTATGAATATCTTTATCATTCTATAAATACGCAAGATAGATACAGATTTGTCGGGACTGGCGATATCGTATGATTGGTCGGGTACGATTATTGCATGTAATTCAATATTGAAAGTGTTGGTGATTCGAACGAG
>CAVOEZ010000114.1:0-9064 GCA_963694355.1 Latescibacteria bacterium UBA2968
CCTCGGGAATGTCCAGGAACACGCGTTCTGTGGGTTCCTGAAGTTTTCCGTCTTCCTGCCGGGTAATCACCTGAGGCTTGGAGACCATGAATTCATACCCTTCACGTCTCATCGTCTCGATCAGAATGGCCATCTGAAGCTCGCCTCTGCCGTGTACTTCGAACGCGTCCGGCGTCTTGGTCTCCTGGACCTGAAGGGACACATTGCCCAGCGTCTCCCTCATCAATCGCTCCTTCAGGTGCCTGGAGGTCACGAACTTGCCGTCTCTGCCGGACAGAGGGCTGTTGTTTACATAGAAAATCATGGTGATCGTAGGTTCATCGATCTGAATCCTGGGAAGCGGAACGGGGTCCTCCGCTGACGAAATCGTGTCCCCGATACTTACACCTTCTACCCCTGCGACCGCGATGATGTCTCCTGCCTCGAGCCTCTCGACCTGAACTTTTTGTAGGCCCCTGTAGGTATAACAGGCCGAGAACTTCACACCACTTCTCACCTGCCCATCGCCGCACAGCGAATAAGTCTTGTTCATCTCCAGGATACCATTGTTCAGCCTTCCTATGGCAATTTGCCCCACATAGGAATCGTAATCCAGATTCGTCACCAGGAACTGAGGTACGTGTGCATCACTTGCCACGGGACCTGGAATTTCGGAAATGATCGTGTCGAACAACAGACGCAAGTCAGCAGAGTCATCTCCGATCTCCCGGTGCGCAACACCCTCCTTCGCATTTGTGTATAGCACCTTGAACTCGATTTGTTCCTCTGTGGCATCCAGATCGATAAACAAATCGTAAACCTCATCGATCACCTCAGCGATTCTTGCGTCTGACCGATCGATCTTGTTGATCACGAGGATCACTGGCAGATTACTGGCCAGTGCCTTCTTGACCACGAAACGGGTCTGAGGCAGCGGTCCTTCGCTGGCGTCAACAAGCAGCAGGACACCGTCGACCAGATTGAGACTGCGCTCTACTTCTCCCCCAAAATCTGCGTGACCCGGTGTATCCACGATATTGATTTTCACATCGCCGAACCAGACAGACGTATTCTTGGCCATAATGGTGATGCCACGTTCGCGTTCAAGATCCATTGAATCCATAACGCGGTCCGTCAGTTCCTGATTCTCCCTGAAGGTGCCGCTCTGCCTCAGCATCCCGTCCACCAGGGTCGTCTTGCCGTGGTCCACGTGAGCTATGATGGCGATATTCCTGAAATTCTCTTTTCTCATTTCCTGTCCTTGACCCTCTCCTGAAAAAATGACACCTCTTTCGTGACTCCTTCAGCAATCTTTGCGAACCCCAACTCATTCGGATGAACACCATCCACAGACAAGCCATCTCCGTGCGGGGGCCCCAGCAAGTCCAGGCCCTCTAGAAGGTGCAGATTCGTGTCCCCATTGGCAACCCGACTCGCCACCGCATCTCGCATTACGATCCGCGTGTGGTCAGACAGAACGCGGTATTTGGAATCCCATCGCTCACGTGTGGAAAAAATCGGCGTAAGGCAAACCAACGGCGTCCGGGGGTGTCGTGCACGGAATGTCTCAAGCATCTTGCAGTAGGCATCTCCATCCTGCATACCGTATGACTTACCCAGATCGAGCATAATGACGGATGCCTCGACGCTGGAAACCAGCTCGACCACTTCCGGCTCGCCCTTGCCGGCGCCTCCGAACCCCAGATTGATATAATCCATATCCAGAGCCCTGGACAAAATCGCCAGATAGCTCATGCCCGACCGCGATGCGCCCACACCCTGTGCCACCGATGATCCATACAGGAGAATTGTTGGCTTGCTCCCACCTGCATCCTCAAACTCGGTATCCTCATCGACACTGAAACCGGCGATGTGCAGCGACCTTCTGTAAGGCAGACTGATCTCGACACAACGGTTTTGCCGATCCAGCCCCTCGAAACACACCACTTCGGCTTCACCTGATACCGGCAATGCACAAGTCCGCCAGAAAACTCCGTCGATTCGAATATCCAGACCTACTCTGGTTTCATCTGAAACCCCACACACCTTCAGACTCAGGTTCCCTGTGTTGGTCTTCAAACAGACTCGCGCGTCAGAAGGGAAGGCCGCCTGAGTGCGAACCCCTTTGGGCATATTGCCCAGACTGTTTCCTGGCAGTCTCCAGAGGTCTGGCCTGTTCTCGTTCCACCAGGCCAACCCTTTGATCTTAATGCGATCATCAAGTGGATCCAGCAACTGCATCTCAATTCTCCATTCAAAGACAAGAATGAAACTGATACAACGTATGTATCCTGTCTCGGTATTCAGACATACGCCTGCGGAAATGGGCCACTCATCAGCCGTACTTTATCGACCTGAAGCTTGTTCTTTCGGGGGCGATCCAGCAACCTGACTTACATTTTTCTCGCCTCCAAAATTGTTCTTTTGCCCCAGCAATAAAGCAACCCTTAACTAATATCCCAGAAAGTGCCTCTTTGGTCACGTACTATCGTTTCACGGCCTCCCATTTGGCCAGACCATATTCCCGCTGATTCAGCGGCCCAGGGGCAGATTGGCCGGTGCTCCCGAGCCGCAATGTACCGCTCATCACCCCGTTCGAAACCTCTCCTTCAAAGGTGAACGACAGGTGTGTGCCCTCGAACCGGTGCAGACTTTGCATCTCGATTCGCGATCCATTCACTTCTCCTTCGATCCTGTTTTCCTGGTGCATCGTGCGGTGCGTCCCGTCGATCACCTTGCCAGACTGGTTCAACGACAGTATGTGGGCAGCGCTGCCCTTCACAAACTCGATCTGCACATCCCACGTCCCGGATGCCTCCGCGGGCTCTGCTTCAGGAAGTGCTACAGGTGGTGGGGCATTACTCAGGACATCTCGAATTCTCTCTCCCACAATTCTTGCCTCACCCTCCTGCAATGAAAATGGCAGGATGAAAATGGACGCCCTTGTTGCGCCCCGGTCATCCAGCATGATCCTTGGCCGGGTGCTCAGCAATTTTTTCCTGAGATCCAGCCCACCGATTCCGATGTGGTCGCCGTTCCATCTGACCTCCAGACGCGGCACGGACTGTCCTTCCCCGCCCAGGATTTCAGTAGTGACCGAAGGCGCCTGCCTAACGATCTCTCCAACCGTCTCCAGGTCTGTACGCCACCTTGTCGCTTCACCCGCGTGGTCCCGCCCCTTCGCCCAGAACTCTACAGCGGCAAGAACACCCATCACCTCTTCCTTTCCCACCTTCATCGGTCGACCGAAGGCGTGATGGGGTGCAGCGTTCAGCCAGGCTGCTTCCACCCAGGATTTCTCTCCCAGGAGCAGCCCGGTTGGCTGTGGACCGCGCAGATACTTGCCTCCACTGTAGGCCACCATGGTTGCCCCGCGGGAAAGATAAGGATCGGGTTTGACCCAATGCTCCGAGGCCGCATCAACCAGAACAGGAATGTCTTTATCCCGAGCCACCCTTGAGAGATCCTCCAACCTGATCGATTGCTCTCCCTCCCTGCCGCTCAGAACCGCAATCATAGCCACATCTTCGTCCATCGCCCTCGTCATTTCATCGAGATCACTCACCTCGACGATGGTCACACCAGGCATCCGGATGGCGTGATCATACGTGAATCGCCACTCACCTAGAGTCAAAACCTTATGTTTCATCCCTTGCGTTTGCGGCAATCGCAGCATCCGTTCCGGATCTCCACCGGCCACACACGCTGCGGTAGCGTGGCACAGAGCCGCTGCTGCGCCGGAGGTAACGATACCCCATTCCGCTCCAGTAAGTTCTGCGAGCTTGGCACCAACCCCGGCCATCAACTCATCCATGTTTACAAAGTGTTTTGCGGCATCCTGCATCGCCTGCTTCACCTGAGGCAGCATCAGCGAGCCTCCGTGAATCGTTCGCGTGCCACAACAGTTGATAAACGGCGCTACACCGATTCGTGCATAGACCTCCATGTTCACCTCGCCTGAGTTGTTCTGGAGCCAAACAAAAAAAATCAGCGGCTGCATTCAGCCGCCGCTGATTCCTTGAAATTCTTCAGGTCCAAACCGGTCGATTAATCATCGGCCGGTTCGACCTCCAGGACCGCCTCTAACTGTCCATTGCCCGATTCCCCGTCAGATGCAAGTTTCACCGAAACAAGCTTCGACACACCCGGCTCTTCCATGGTGACTCCATGAAGACAATCAGCCGCCTCCATCGTGCCCTTGTTGTGTGTGACCACTATGAATTGGGTATCCTTGGAAAACTCCTGGATCACCTTGATGAAACGATTCACATTGGCATCGTCCAGAGGCGCGTCCACCTCGTCCAGAATGCAGAAGGGACTCGGTTTCACCAGATAGATGGCAAACAGCAGTGAAATTGCCGTCAGGGCGCGCTCCCCACCGGACAGCAGGTTGATATTCTGAAGCTGCTTGCCTCGAGGACGTGCAATAATCTGCAACGGCGCCTCCAGTGGGTCCTCATCCGAAGGCATCAGAAGATCCGCCTCACCGCCTTCGAAAAATGCAGCGAAGGTCTTGTGGAAATTCGTGCGAATTTCGTTGAATGTGTCCAGGAACCTCCCACGGGCAGTCTTGTCGATCTTGGAAATGGTTCTCTTGAGCGTCTCTTCTGCCTCGAGCAGGTCATCCCTCTGCTGAGCCAAAAACTCGAACCGCTCCTTCTGCACATCATACTCCTCCAGAGCTGCCAGATTGACCGAACCCATTCGTCGCAATCGTTCCTGCGTTTCCAGGACACGCTTGCCTGTGATATCCGAATTGAATTCAGGATTATCCAGCCTGCCCATCTCCTTCACATCCACTTCGTAATCCCGCTGCAATCTGGCCTGAAGCTCCTCGGCCTTCGTCTTGAGTTGCGCGAGCTCTACTTCCTGCCCTCTCAGTTTCTCCTGGTTCTGATTTACCCGCCGATTCACGTTCCGAAGCTCTTCTTCGACTTCTCGTGTTGCCTTCATCAGTTCCTGTTGGATCTGCGCCTGAGAATCTCGCTTCTGCTCGAGATCCTTCTGGACCTTGTGAAGTTCCTCCATCTCGGCGGAAGCAGTTTTAACGGTTTCATCCAGCTTCAACTTACGGGCCTCGCTCTCCGTGCGTTCGTTGCCCAGGCGTTCCAGATTGCGTGCCAGTTCACTTCGTTCCCGTCCCAATCGCTGTGCTTCGTTCTGTTGTCTTTCGGCACGTGCCTTCAAAGAAGCCATTTCAACGCGGTGCCCGGCAACCAGATCCTGTTGCGCACGGCTTTGCTGTTCCTGCTCTCTCAGCACTTCGTCGGCCTGTCGTATGGCATCCTCAATACGCGAGCGCTCCTCGGCAAGACCTGAAACTTCCTGATCCGCCACCTCCTGAATCTGTTGTAGCTCCGTTTCGCGCGCTGCCAGCTTTTCCCGCTCCTCTTCCAGCTCGACGGCCAACTTTGCCTGCCGCTCCAACTCCGTCCTGGCATTCTCGTAGTCCCGTTTCAGGCCGGACTGACGATTTCGCAACTCCGACAGGGCCTTGTCAGCCGCCTGAATGTGCCGGGTCAGTTCAGATAGAACTTCATCCTGCTGCTGGATCTCACTGGTGACATTCACCAGCTCCTCTACGCCTTTGGTCAGTCCGGTTTCCAGGACCTCGATCTCCTGGGTTCGACCGATCAGTCCAGTTTCCTCACCCTCAGATACGCCGCCGAAAATGGTCCCTTCGGAAGAGAACAACTCCCCATTGAGCGTCACGATGTCTACCCCGATACCGCACATCTGGGGGAACAGCTCCAACGCCCTTACTGCATCTGTAACCAGCAGAGTCCGCTGAAGAAGCGCCGAAGCGGGCGACTGCCTGTCCGCCAGCAGATCTGACGCACGACCAATTACGCCTTCTCCTTGGGGCGGGATCCACGGCATTCCACTGCTGTGCAGCACACGATCCAGCGGAAGAAAGGCTGCAGCCCCATGGCCACCTTCGCTGAGGTATTCGATCGCCTTCAAGGCCTCTTCGGTGGAGCCGACCACCAGGCATTCCAGGGTTCGCCCCAGGGCGGCCTCGATTGCCTGCGTATATGCCGCATCCACTGCCACACCATCCGCCAGAATGCCCCTGATCTGATCAGAAAACGGAGAATCCACGGCCAGGGATCTTACGCCTCGAGAGTAGCCTTCGAACCCTTCTTTCAATCGCTTCAACAAAACCAGTCTTGCGCCATCCGCCTCCTGCCGCGTATTCAATTCATTCCTTCGCTCGGTCAACCGGGCCTGTTCTTCCAGCAGTCGGCTCCTCTCCTCGGTCCATCCCTGACGTCGCTTATCCTGTTCGGTGGCAGTCTGCTCCAGTTCGGAGATCTGCCGGGTGGCCGCTGCGCTGGATTCGCTGGACTCCTGCTTGCGTTGAAGCACGCGGTCTGCATCCTCCGCGAGACGGGCTCTTCTCTGACCAAGCCCTTCGATTTCAGCTCTTCCGCGTTCCAGACGCCCCTTCTTATCGCTGACCTGCTGCAGAACCTCCATCAGGTGCTTCTTCTTCTCGTCTCCCTCCGCCCTTCGGTTCTCCAGTTCCTCGCTGAGTGCCTCGAGGCCCTCGTTTGCTTCCGAAAGGGACTTTCCTGTCTGCTCCAGAGCGGTAATGGCTTCCTGCCTGTCCTGCTCTGCGGTATTTTGCCCTTCGAGAGCTGCTTCCTGACGCTCGCCCATCTCCTCCTGCTGCGTTCCTGCCCGCTCCAGGAAAGTGAGAATATTTTGTCCCTCGCTTCGCGCAACCAGGATTTCCCTGTCCTTCCGGTGCACCACCTCCGTTTTCCGGCTCACCTCGGCATTCGCGGCCGCAAGGGCTTGATCTTGCGCCATAAGTTCCGTTCTGACCTCTTCCAGCCGGGCACCCAGGCGGGCGATGTCTGTGCCACCGACCTCGATGTCTTCCTTGAAAAAGGTCATCTCCTCCAGTAGGGGTCTGGCTCTGTCCGACATCGCAAAATAGGTGAACTGGCCGAGATGAATCTCCATTTCCCTCAACTGGTCGCTTAGCTGTTTATACAGCCGCGCCTTCCGCTCCTGCCTCTGAAGGGAGTTCACCTGCCGCTCGACCTCGCCAATGATATCCTCGATCCGCTGAAGGTCCAGCTGAATGGACTCCAGCTTATTCCAGGCAGACCGCCTCCGCACCTTGTAACGCGTTACGCCGGCGGCCTCCTCGAACAGTCGCCGCCGCTCCTCGGGCTTGTCGCTAATGATCTCATCGACCATGCCCTGCTCAATGACAGAATAGGCGTGCGCCCCCAGCCCCGTGTCCATCAGCAGATTGTGGATGTCCTTCAATCGACAGGGAACCTTGTTGAGCAGGTAGTCGCTATCCCCCGATCGAAACAGACGTCTTGTAACAGTAACCTCTGTAAAATCAACCGGTAATAACTTATCTGAATTGTCGATCGTAATCGAGACTTCAGCCATACCCAACGGCTTCCGGGATCTGGAGCCTGAAAAGATCAGGTCTTCCATATTGCTGCTTCTGAGGGAACGCGCTCGCTGTTCGCCAAGGGCCCACCGGAGTGCATCTACCACGTTGGATTTCCCACAACCGTTGGGACCCACCACGCATGTGATCCCTTGCTGGAGTGAAAGATCCAGTTTCTGAGCAAAGGACTTGAATCCAACAGCCGTTAACCGAGAAAGATGCAAATCGGTCCTCCTCAATGTGAGTGCCGCTATATCCTCGATCCAGCACGGGCGGATTCCTGACGAAACCTGCCCGAACCGGGAGGAATTCTGTGCTTTTATTTTGAAAGGGGGAAACGAAAGGGAGGGGAAACCCTTGATACCCAACAGGTTGGGGAAACCCTTGGATTTGTTTCTGCAAAATACTACATCTGGTAGCCTCAGTCAAGACATTTTTCCGCCAGTCCAGAACCAGATTTCCCTTTATGGCGCAACGGTTTTGGCTTTTTATTTTGCAATCTTGGCATACCTTACGGCCATCTGAAACTGTCGTCCACACCAGATACAGGGAGTGCATGAAATGACAGATTCTCTGGACCAACCGATCGACTCCATCGAGAAAGTCATCATCAAATCCAAACGCCCGCGAATGATCGGCCTGAATGCCAGAATCGGGGCCCACGGTGACTCGGTGACCGATCCTGTTGTCCGAATTCGAACCCGGGATGGCCTGGCAGGGGTGGGATGGTCAGGAATGGGTCTCGAGGAGGCGAAGGGACTCCTCGGGTCCACCCCCTCAGACCTATTCACCCTACCCGCCGGATCGAACGAAAAGGGTCAAGTCATCGACCTGCCGCTCTGGGATTTGGTCGCCAGGTCTAAAAACCAACCCCTCTACGAACTCCTGGGTGCCCAGGGCTCTCGTGAGGTAGAACTCTACGATGGATCCATCTATATAGATGATCTGGAGGCAGACAAGGAACAGGCGGTGGAAATCTTCCACGAAGAAGTCCGAACGGGCCAGTCCTACGGATATCGTAATTTCAAAATAAAAATCGGCAGGGGCGCACGGTGGATGCCGATCCAGGATGGCCTTCAGCGGGACGAGCTCGTCATTCACACCGTGAGGAACGCAGCGGGTCCCGATGCGAAGATTCTGATCGATGCCAACATGGGAAACACCCTCAACACGGCACAGGAAACGATAAACCGCTGTGTCCACGCGGATATCTACTGGTTCGAGGAACCCTTTGCTGAGGATCCCGCACTGAACGAAGCATTCAAAGCCTATCTTCAGGAGCACAGTCCCGGAACCCTGGTCGCCGATGGCGAATTCGCGCCGCCGCCCTACTTTTTCGACCTGGTGGAAAAAGGCTGGATCGATGTCGTACAACACGACTTCCGAGCCAAAGGACTAACGTGGTGGAAGGCAACCGCCGCCCGAATCGAGCCCTGGGGCGCATTGTGCGCACCCCATTGCTGGGGCAGCATTATCGAGCGATATGCGCATGCGCACTTCGCCGCATCCATTTCCAACTACAGCCTGCTGGAAGCCGGCCCTGCGGACGTTCCTGGAATCGTCCTGGACGGCTGGGACATGCGGGACGGCAAGCTCCTCGTTCCCGACACACGAGGCGCCGGATTCGACCTCGAACCCGACGTCTGGAAAACAGGGGTGACTCGA
>CAVOEZ010000115.1:0-9047 GCA_963694355.1 Latescibacteria bacterium UBA2968
AGGAGATTTTTTCGATGAGCGTCTGTGGAAAGGTCGAACCGGAGGGTTTGCGGACTTGCTGGGCCGGAAATCTGCATAGGAATTGGCTTCCGTCTATATCCGGGAGGAATGCGCTCCGGATTTTCCGAAGCAGTATGTCGCTCCCTGCCAGGGTCTTGATCGAGATGTCGCTGTTCACGATGGATACGAACAGGGAGTCGGTGGCGCCGATATCGTCGCTTATAGGAAAAGAAGTCCGGAGTTCCAGTACTACCTTTCCGCTCGAGAATTTCCAGCTGCCGGCGATGCGTTCTGCCTGACCCGCGGGCGGATCGAAGAAACGGAGTTCAAAACTGTCCTTGGTAAACTGCCATTCCACATCTCCGTTAAGGCTGCGTCCCAGCAAGGTTGCGTCGTTCAGGCGTCCGCCCCAAACCCCCTCCAGGTTGCCTGTCGATACGCCGGTGGGTGCGTCATCTCCGCAGGCTGAAGTCAGCAAAATCAGGAACAAAACGAAAGATTTCAATGGTGGGTTTTTCATCGGAATTTCCTGTTTGACACGGGGCTTGTTGGGTAAGTGCCTCCGCAGGGATGGATGCGGCTGGGCAGGGTGCCTACCTATAGAATCGGCCGAAATTGGGCTCTTTCAACTGTTTTTTGCTATAGTCCCATCATTCTGGCAATCATCCGGACTTCTGCGATTCCGATATCCAGTGTCCTGGCTACGTCCTCCGGCGTCTGTCCGCTCTTTAATAGCGTACGGGCATGCCTAAACTGGTCGTCGTCTGAAGCCTGCGAAGAAGATGGGTGTTCCGGCGAAGGCGCCTCGGGCAGGGGGGGGGAATCTTGCTGCGCGTCTGGCAGCGGTGAGATTGGTGCACGATTCTCTTGAGGAACTGTCTGGCGGACGCGCACAATACAATTTCTGAGATTTTCGATATCCCTCGAGAATTGTTCATCCACCGTTTGAAGAGAGGCGGAGGTATTTTCGAGCAGGTCAATGGTCGACGACAGGCGGGCGACTTCCCTGGTAAGTGCGCCGATCTGCCTGGCACTTTCCTCACGTTCCTCTTTTCGCCAACTTCGACACCACAGGAGGATGGCGAATCCCATCGCCAGGCAGAAGAGAATCGAGAGACCCCAGTACAGGATTTCCAGGCCTTGCATAACCCCTCCGTTACGCGAGATTATTCATCCGATGAATGCTCTGCCGGACCCTGAGATGGAAACCGAAGCTCGAATGTGGTTCCGGCACCCACCTCGCTTTTCACGCTGACTTCCCCATTGTGCTTGTCCACAATTCCATAGATGATCGAAAGCCCCAGGCCTGTTCCGCCATCTTCTTCAAGGGTGGTGAAAAAGGGATCGAAAATTCTTCCAAGATTTTCTTCGGGAATGCCTTCACCAGAGTCGCTCACTATCGCAGTCGTGGTTTCACCGTCGGTGGAGAGTTCGATAGCGATTTTCCCACCTTTGGGCATGGCCTGCCGGGCATTGAGCAGGAGATTGAGAAAAATCTGCTCGACCTCGCCCACATTGCCGAATATCTGTGGAGACTTTTCATCTACCGCGTGAATCGTAACCTCGATCTCGCCTTTTTCCATCAGGTGCTGCATCAGGTTCGCGGTCTGCGTCACAAGATAGATCAAATCTATCGATTTCCACTCTTCCTGGCCACTGTTGTGCCTTGCAAAATCCAGGAGGGATCTAATAATGCGGGAGATCCGTTTGACATTGGACTCTATCAGATCCAGATCCTTTACAAGCCGTACTTCCTCCTTGTGCCGCATCATCAGGAGCTGGACTCGGGAGAGGATGATCTGGAGTGGGTTATTTACCTCATGGGCAACTCCTGCTGCCAGCTGGCCAACCGCTGCCATTTTTCCAGACTGGACCAGTTGAGACTGGGAGGCCTTCAGCTTCTGGTGTGTCTCGAAGAGATTCTGATAAAGACCCACATTTTCAAGTGCAATGGCGGCCTGTTTGGAAAGGGTCTTTATCAGATCCTGCTCCGAAGTCGTGTAGGCCGACCGCTGGCACAGAAAAGCGAAAATGCCCAGGGGTCGGTCCTGGGCACTTATGAGTGCGAGTGCGCACGTTGTGTCACCATCAGGTTCGGATAGAACAACGGGGCCGTCCGCTGTGAACACCTGGTCTGTTCGGCCTTCGTTGTGGAATTGCACAACAGTACGTTCGAGTTCCAGAGACGCGTTGTGCGTGGTGATAAGCCTGACTCCGGGACCTTCGAATTTGAAGATTCCACACGAGGAGGAGTCGATCAGTTGTTTGGAGAGGTCGATAAGCGCATTGAGCGTGCCCTCCAGTTCCAGTCCCGTGCCGATCGCGCCGGACAGATCCTGGACTTTATCAGAGAAGGCATCGTCTTGCGCGGGGCTGGTCATGGCATTTCTGTAGGTTAAGGGCGGATCTGAATCGTTGGGTCTCAGCTGTCACCCAGATCCTTGAAGATCTGAGCTTTTTCAAGTTCGGCGTCCAACCCGCTGCTCAGATGATCCAGCAGTTCTTCAATGGTCATTTCCGGGTCTGGTTTGAATCTGTCGGCGATCTCCGGATTAACAGTAGTAGGATTGCCGTCCCCGCTGGTTCCGATGTGATGGTGGCGAACCAGCGCGTTCGCCAGGTGCACGAAATGGACAAGTTCGTCGGGTTCTTCAAGTTCCGCGGGCCGGTGATGAAAGGCGATGGCACTGACGAGAGACGGTGGAAGATTCCATTTCTCCGCAAGCCATCCACCGATGTCGGAGTGGGTGACACCCAGAACCTGTTCTTCGGCCTCGACAATGGTCAATTCCTCAGCCTCCGCAAGCTCAAGCGCCTCGGAGAACTCATCGAAGAAATATTCGATCAGGATGAGCTTCCCAATGTCATGAAGCACACCAGCCACAAAGGCTTCCCCTTCCATTCTGGGGTGCACTTTCCTGGCAAGCATGCGGCCGGCAACTCCGCAGGCGATGGCGTGGTCCCAGAATCTCTGGCGATCGAACAGTCGGTGTTCTTTCCCGCTGGAAAATCTTCGAAGAACCGCAACACTGAGGCTGAGGTTCTTGACCTGTTCGAAACCCAGGACCACAATGGCCAGCTGAACGGTGGAGATCTCCCGGGGAAATCCATAGAAAGCCGAGTTGGCCACCTTCAGGATTTTCGCAGTGAGGGCCTGGTCCGTGGAGATCAGTTGTGCCACCTGGCGTGCCGAGGACTTGGGATCATCGGTGAGGGATATGAGTTGTGCGATTCTTCCCAAGAGCAGTTCATGGGGCGTTTCGGGAAGTTCCTCGGCCACTTCCTCTTCCTCGAGCTCACGCTGCGCTTCCATCGCAATTTCTTCTTCGCGTGCCACACCCCGGCCAATGGCACCGATGATTGCGCGCAACACGAGCAGGGCTATCACAATCGCGATCGCCTTTCCAACGTTGAGCACGACCGATGTGATCAACTCGTCCTGCTCTGCTTTCTTCTGCTTGATCTCCGCCTGCGCCCGCAAATCGGTGATCGCGAACGGGAATTTGCTCATCTTCAATTGATCACTGCGACCGGTCTCATCGAGACCGACCGCGCCCCTTACGATTTCGGCGACCTGGGTCATTTCTTCGGGCGTTCTTTCACGGTACTGCACTTCATCTTCCACATCGCCCGGAATCGGAACATTCTCGTTAACGGTCAGAGATGCGGAAATCCGTTTGATGGCTCCTACGGCTCCGGTTATATGGCGGACGGTCTTGTTAATTTCGTAGTTGGTGGTTGTTCGTTCCTTGGTGCCTGCTTCTGCTGAACTCTCCTCACTCCTGTCTTCGGCGATAGCGATCTGGGAGGAGGGATTGAATTCGGTTACCTCCATTGCGGTCTGATCGAAACTGAGTTCTACCGATAAACGGATCACAGCCTGGTCTGGTCCCAGCACCTGGTCCAGGGCGATCTGCGCACGATTCTCGAGGTATTGTTCGACATTTCTCTAGACCTCGATCTGTTTGGATGTGAGTCTGGCGAGTGGGTCGACTTCCTTGGACATCAAATTGCCTTCGTTGTCGACCACAGTGATATTGTCGGTCTTCAACCCCTCGACGCTTCCTGCTACAAGACGTTGAACCCCTTCAATCTGAGCGGCACTCAGGCTCATTCTGGGTCGCATTTTCAAGAAGATCGAAGCAGTGGTAGGTTTTTGTTGGTCCGTGAACAGGCTCGGTTCCGGCATAACGACCTTTATCCGGACGTCTTCCACCTGGTCCAGTTCCTGAATGGTGAGTTTGAGCTCTCCTTCAAGTGCCTGCTGATAGCGGACTTGCTGAAGGAAATCAGTCATGCCCAGGGGTACTTCGTCGAAAACCGCATACCCGATCAACCCGGTCTTCGGGAACCCGTCTGCGGCCAGTGAGGCACGCAGACTCAGGCGGTTTTTTGCAGGTACCATAACCACAGTTCCGTCGCCTCCAAGCTTGTGGTCCTGATTCAATTCCCTGAGCCGATTGGTAAGTTGTCCGGCTTCCTTGAGGTCCAGATCGGTGTAGAGGGGGAGATAGTTCACCTCGGTTTCCCCGCCACCAAAAGAGAAGAACATGAGCATCAGAAGGACGAGGCCGGCGCCTCCTCCCGCTCCGATTTTCTTGTTTCGATCCAGACCGCTCCACATTTCCTGGGCCTTCGCCAGGTATTCCTTTATTGCGTCCATGATTCTGTTGAACTCCTGTTTGCTTCGAAAAGTGGGGTGGGTGGTGACCCGATTCAAGATCGGGCACCCGGTGTTAGACCTGCATTCTCATAATTTCCTGGAAAGCTTCCATGGTTCTGTTGCGTACTTCAAGGAGTAGATCAAGCGCCAGGCCGGCCTCCTGGGAGGCTACCATGACCTGGTGTACATCGGTTACCTCGCCGGCGGCAAATGCGTCAACCATTTTGCCCGATTGCATCTGAATCTCATTGACATCGCCAACAAATCCTTTAACCAGATCCATGAAGTTGGCTTCACCGGCCTTATCGGAACGGGTCGTGTCCTTGAGTCCGTGAATCTCCAGGGGCAAACCCCGTTCCACACGCTGGAATGAACTCTGTCCGCCAGCGCCAATCGTTTCTGAAGATATGCTGGAAATGGACATGGCTTATGATCCGCTCCTGTCCAGAATCGTTTTCACGCGTATCACCCGGGGAATGAACTTCTTGGTTTCCGCAGGTAACTTTTTGCGCTTAACTGACTGTGGACCGGCATTGTATGCCCAAAGGGCAAGATCGAGTCGCCCGAACTGGTCTATCAGATCGCCTATGTATCTTGTGCCGCCGAAAATATTCTGCACCGGATCCAGAGGGTTGCTCACCCCAAGATCTTCTGCCGTGCCGGGCATCAACTGCATCAGACCCTGTGCGCCTTTCGACGAAACAGCTCCTGGGTTTCCTGCGGACTCAACATAAATGAGGGCGCGGACAAGATTGGCGTCCACTCCATTCATCAGGCTGTAACGTTCGATATGAGAGTCGAATTTTCCCAGGCGATCCAGAACCTGTGGATGAAGGTCCGACAGGTTGGATTGCGCCGTGCGAGATGGACGGGGAATGGAAGGTGGTTCGGGATTCGCGACTTGAATTCGCAGGATTTCAAGAGGGCTGGGGAGCGGCCTGGGAGCCGCGGGCTGTGGTGTGGGTGTCTGCGGAACAGTGGCGGGAACCGGTGAGCCCACGCTCCGGAGGAGGATGTTGTAGGCCAAAGATCGCTGAAAACTCCGCCCGATCAGCGTCTGGGAACTCATCCGGTCCACTTCATGATCCTCGGCGTAAAGCGGAGGTGATGTGGCAAATAAGAAGATAGTGAAAAGCCCCATGGGGGTCAATTTATTCATGGCTTCCATAACTCGTGTGATAGTGTATGTGGTCACTGTTTACGCCGTTATATCCAGTTTCAATCCTGGGATTGAATCCGCTCCCGAGCTGCCACTCGGAGCATAGGTGCCCTGACGGGGGGTGAACATGGCCAGGACTGCGCGGTTCTCTTCGTCGGTCAACACACCCTGGATGCTCCCTGTCTCTACTGGGGTCGCTGTCTTCTGCACGGATGTGTCTGGTGAGGCCGGCTCAGAGACCGTAAAATCCAGTCGTTGACCCGCAGATCTGATTGCCGCGCTCGATATTGGAGAATTGATTCTGTCCAGATTCATTTGTGTTCACCTCCGGCTTAGGCCGATTACGCCCTTGCCTGGCCCGTGATACTCTTTCTGATACCTGCGAACTGTCCCGAGATCAGCTTGGCTCCAATGTTGTACATCAGGTGATTTTCAGCCAATCCGGCCATTTCCATATCGATGTCCACATTGTTGATGCCGGTCGCATTGGGCCCGGGTTCCGGCTCATTTATCCTGGGTTGTGCATTGGGATCCACCCCGCCCACATTGAGATGCATGTTGTTGGTTTTCCTGCCTGTTACAGGAGGTTTCTCCACCTGTGCGCGGAGATAGCTGGCAAAGTCCACTTCCTTGCGTCGGTAGTTCACCGTGTTTGCGTTGGCAATGTTGTTGTATATGGCTTTGTGGCGCAACGCGGTGACGTTGAGTGCCTTGTTCAAGAGCGGAATTCTGGTTCTGTTGAAAATCAGATTGCGTACCAGCATACGGAGACCCTCCTGGGGATGTTCGGTTCTGTCTTCAATGCGTCGAACCCATAGAGAGCAACAAGCGTACCCACATTGAGGAGCAAAATCATGGCGAAACGAATTCGAATAGTAGTCCTTGTTATTACAACAGATATATCTATTTCTGTGTGATCGAGAGGAGCCGGATCCAAGGCGAACTCAAGAAAAACTTTCCCACCGGCTGTTCGCATCGTAGTTCGCTTCCGACCTGGATTCCCACACGCCCTTCACCAATTTGGAGTCTCTTATCCTTCCAGGGAAACGCGATCGGACTTGACGCGCAAGAAGGTCTTCCGTACTCTGTATTAGCAACCCGATCTTGAGACTGGTTCAAATCGTCATGTCATCCGTATATATTTGTTAATAATATGATTAAGCTAACAAATGATGAGCTGCAGGTACTCCTGCTTTCACTCAAAGTGGGATTGTTCTGTGTCGCCGTCAGTCTCCCGCCTGCAACCATAATGGGTTGGGTACTGGCCAGGACCTCCTTTCGAGGGAAGCTGCTCCTGGATGGGCTGTGTCACCTGCCCCTCGTGCTGCCTCCCGTGGTCACCGGTTATTTGCTGCTCCTGGTTTTCAGCAGGAGAAGTGTTCTGGGTGCATTTTTAAGGGACAATCTGGGTCTTCAGATCGCTTTCGACTGGAAGGGCGCAGTTCTGGCATCGGCGGTTGTGGGCTTTCCCCTGATGCTCCGATCCATTCGGCTGGCCATCGAGTCTGTGGACCCTCGTCTGGAGCGTGCCGCACGGACCCTGGGTGCGGGTCCAATAAGGGCCTTTTTCACGATCACTTTCAGACTCGCGTTGCCGGGTGTCCTGGTCGGGACATTGCTGTCTTTCGCCAGAAGCCTGGGCGAATTTGGGGCCACTATCACATTCGTGTCCAATATCGCCGGCGAAACACGAACGCTGCCGCTGGCGATTTACACCTTCCTGAACAGGCCAGACGGCGAAGATGCCGTCTTCAGACTCGTCATTGTCTCCGTTCTAATCTCATTTGCTGCCCTGGTTTCCGGCGAGGTTCTGACCCGCAGAATGAGGAGAAATTAGGTGCTTACTCTCAAGGTCAGGCGGAGTTTTCAAGATTTCAAACTGGATATCGATGTCGCGTGTCGGTACCCGGTCACTGCGGTTTTCGGGGCATCCGGGTCAGGAAAGACCACGCTTCTGAATCTAATTTCAGGTCTGATGCGGCCGGATGAGGGGGAGATAGCCCTCGACGGGCAGGTGCTATTCTCTTCTTTGAATGGGGTAGACCTTCCGCCAGAACGCCGCAGAGTAGGATTCGTTTTCCAGGACGACCTGCTGTTCCCTCATCTGACGGTGATGCAGAATCTCAGATACGGATACGATTTTCTCTCCGGGGATGAGAAACGGTTTACAATTGACCAGATCGTAGACCTGATGGCCCTTTCCGGACTCGTGGATCGACATCCTGAGGGCCTCTCTGGAGGTGAGCGGCAAAGGGTTGCACTTGGCAGGGCAATACTCGCATCGCCAAATCTCCTGTTGATGGATGAGCCCCTGTCTGCGCTGGATCAGGTGCTGAAGGACAGGATCATTCCCTATTTGAGACACATTCGGACCGAGCTCAATATTCCGATGTTGTATGTGAGCCACTCGGTTGCGGAGATTCTGGAGTTGACCGGCCAGGTGATTGTATTGAAAGAGGGTCGGGTTCTGGCCCATGGTGACTTCTTCGAAATCGCTCACAAACCCGATGTTCTTCCATTGGTTGAGGCGCACGGTTTTGAGAACGTGTTGCCTGTTGAAGTGATTGCGAACCAATCGGATGCGGGATCCTGCAGGGTTCTGTTCAAGGACCAGGAGCTTCTGGTGCCCCCGTGCAGCAGACCGGTGGGACAGCGGATTTTCATCGGTATTCGGGCGAACGATATCATTTTGTGCCGGACGCGGCCAGACGGACTGAGCATTCGAAATGTGCTACAGGGCAGGATACTTGGCGTTACCCGAGCCGACGGAAAGCAACTGGTCTATGTGGATGTGGGCAAGCGGCTGGCAGTTGAAGTGACAGTGGAAGCGGTGAAGGAGTTGGATCTCAAGACTGGAGAGCAGATCCTTTGTCTGGTCAAGGCGCAATCAATTCGGATCGGTCCGGATGTGGAATAGGTAGATACCGCCTGACACTATTTTGACAGAGCGACCTTCCGGTCGCTTTGTTTCTTTTTGGGGTTTACAGCTGATGCGAGCTCTGTCGATCATCATTGCCCTGCTTCTGGCGTGCACAGTCGAGGCATCTTCCGTCCTTAATTCTTCCGGCCACCACTTTGCATTTGGTGCCACCAGAGACAACGCCTTCATCGGTCTGGACTTTGGCCGAAATCCCTACGGACGTTCCGTGAGCTTCGCCACTTCTGGGGGTCGCCGGCGGCTGGTGGCGGCGCTGAATCGTGCGGTGGATGCCGGAGAGACCAGGA
>CAVOEZ010000116.1:0-9036 GCA_963694355.1 Latescibacteria bacterium UBA2968
CCCCCTCCAAAACCACACGACTCCATCAACTCCCTGGCGCGATCTACTTTCGAAACGGCAAGTTGATCCTGCAAACCGTAAATACCTTCGAAGAAATCGTGAACGCCCACCGTCTTCACCCACGAATCCAGCATTCCCTGTTCGGCGGCCGAAAGCACGAATTGTCTGATCCCCAGACCTTTGATCGTCGCCAGCGCCTCAGCGACCCCGGTATTCAGTTCGCACTTGCTCACACCTTCAAAGTAAATGTAGTGAAACTCATCCGAAATATCGGAAAACGACTCCTTCTCCAGATCGAATCCAAGCCCGCGATAGTAGTCCACAATCGGAAATCGGAATCCATTTCTGTGCGACTCCCGTGTAATCGCTGGGAGACGACGCCGCTTCAGCAATTCGTTGATCGCAGAAGTGGACAAATCTGTATCATTCAGAATCGTACCGTTGAAATCCCAAATCACCGCCTCTGGTTGTAACATTCCTCTCCTGTCTCCCAACGACTCTTGATCAATACTAAGGGTGCCTTCTCTTACTCCATTCTAACGACTGAACACTTGATGTCGCCCTAAGAAGAAGAGGAACACCGAACCAAAAACCAGAAAAATGACGCCGCACAGCAAGAACGCTTCACTCAGGGAATACACATCTGCCACCCACCCTGCCAACGGACCAAGAACCATAAACATCATTCTCCCGACCAGACTTTTCACCGAAAGCACCGTCGCCCGAATATCAGAATCCACACAACGATTTATATAATCATTGAGCACCGGACCATTGATCCCGCGGACAAGATAAAACAGAAAGAAAAACAGACCCGCCCAGATCATCTGGAACTGACTCAGGAGAAAGTAACCCGCCGAAGAAATCAGAATCAGGGAAACCAGGGCAGTCCGTCGGCCCAGAAACGACTCGATTCGGTGGGCAAGAATTGCGAAAATGCCCACTGCAAATTGTAAAACGGCCCAGGAGATGCCGAACAGGGACAGAGGTACGTTGACCAGCTCCAGAAAAGGCTGCACGAACCATACAATTGTCAAGGTGGACGTCCCTACCAGGGAGGTATATAAAATCAACCACTTCACCTCCTTGTGTCCGTGCAGCGAATAGTGGACAATCTTCAAAATCGCCCGAAAACTGCTCTCACCTTTGGCAGGCAGTTTTCGCTCGGGCTCCACCAGCGACCACACCAGGGGGATCATCAGCACCATCACCCACGCCTGCCAGATCACCGGCGTCCTCAGACTGATCACCGCCAGGAATCCTCCCAGAATCCCAGCCACGCCCTCCGAAAAATTGCTCATCGAAGACAGCCTTCCGGCGATCTTCTGATACTCCTCTTTTCTGTTTAGCTGAATCAGACTGTCGTAAAGGAGAGCCGAATCCGAACCGGAGATGAACCCGGCGCCAACCGCGATCAGGAATTCGGCTGCAAGGAATTCATAAAAGGAATACGAAATCGCGTAAGCGCCGAATCCCGCTGAAACAAAAACGGATCCGTACAGGAGCGACAGGCGCCTGCCCAGGCGATCTGCGAAATAGCCCGAGGGAACTTCGAAGAGAATCACGCAGGCGGAATACCACGCGTGCACGATAAACACCTGCTCCAGAGACAGTCCGTTTTCTCTGAAGAAAAGGACCACAGTCGGCATCAGCAGCAGAAACCACCGGCACGCCTGAATGGCGTACAGCTTCCAGATATTCGCAACCAGCTTGTTCGGGTCTGTCATTTGTCACGTCGGTTGAGGCCATTGATCAATTGGGAACAGAAGTGGGACGGGTCTGGATCAGATTCAGTTGCGTGGCGGACGAATCTAGACGATCCGAGCCTGAGAATCGATCGCGAACCCTCAACTCTAAATCACCAGAACAATCGCGAATACTGCAATCGCCACACCAACCCCTCCCAACCGGCTAAGGCGTTCCTTCCAGAAGAAATGTGCCGAGAGGTTATCGAGCAGAACCACGCTGCACCCCATAATCGGGTAAAACAGCGTCCCGGGAACTTTGCTCAGGGCAAACATCACAATGCAAAGTACGATCGAGTTGTAGAATCCAATAACGGCGCCCATTGCCAATTCTGGACGTTTCGGAATCCGTCTGCTCAACAATATAAAAAACGTGCCGATCGTTCCAGCCGTCGCCCCGGTCAGCAGAATGATCTGCACGAACTCATTGTCCAGACCTCTGTAATGAACCGACCGCAGGCACGAATGACTCCCTCCCTGCACCAGGAACACACCTATCAGCAACCCAAACGTCTTGATCCCCGTCAAGCCGGTCGATTTGCCCGCGCCGGAAGTCATCATCAGAAGCGCCACCAGCGTAAGCAGGATCCCGCCTATCTGAATCGGGACCAGCGTCTCACCCCACAACCACACACCCAGAATAATTGGAACTGCAATTGAAATTCGGAACGCGGTCAGAACGGCGCCAACAGCCACCAGATTCAGGACGCGTGTCATCAAGGACAGGGAACTGATAAACACAACGCCGGTAAATAGTCCGGTGTACACGGCGCCGGTCGAAAAGGTGAACTCCCCTCTCACCAGCAGGAACAGACTGAGTGTGCACGCAACCACCAGATAATTCGTCGCCACAACAATCGGCGCGTGATATCCTTTGCGTTGTGAGACCTTGAAAAGCTGAATGAACAGAAAATCTGCCAGCACCGAAATGGTCAGCCAGAACAAAAAACACCCTCCCTCTCTCCTGGGATACTCACCTCACCCTTGATCTTGTGCCCTGAAAGGGCACCGGATCTTAGCCTGGGGTTCTTGAACCCCAGGTAACCACAACCTCTGACCAGAGTCTCGAGATCCTTCCCCGGTCTCACCACCTGAGTATTCGCACCCAATTGTCTACTCTTCACTCTACCAGGCCTCAAGTCCCAGCAGTTTCTTCCCCAAATCCGTCAGCTCCGCCGTCTTTCCCTCCGCGTGTTCCTTCTCTTTCTCATTCTTCCCCAGTCCGGTCAGTCGCTCTCGCCACCCCGCGATCCGCCCCTCTCGGGCCTCCTCGCTATACTTACCCACTGGAGACATAGTGATATACTGAACCACCCGGGGATACGACGCCGAGTTCGGACTGCTCCCGTGGGGCAACGCGCTGTGCCAGATCACCAGATCACCTGCCATGGCTGGAATCGGAGTCGCCTTGTCCGCAAACTCTTCCCGCACCCGAACGCGCGGATCGACGTCCTCTGGCAATCCTGCTAGCCAGCCTTCCAGATTCTTGTGAAAACCGGGAATACACGTGAACGCGCCCTGGTTCGCCGCCGTGTCTGCCAGGTAGAGCACGCCCTGCACCCTGAGCCCGGTGGGATGATCCAGATTCATATCCCAGTGGAGAAAAGGACCCTTGAATTTGAATCCTTCACGCTCCGGCGGGTTCAGACTCGCCCGGTCGAAACTCACCCAGAGCTTCTCTGTACCCCAGATCTGGCTGAACGCCTCGTGCACCCTTGGACATTGACGGTTATTCCAGAGTGCCTGGTGTTGATACATCTCCACCATGATTCCCGGCCGTGGGGGATCGGGATACCACGTCTCGGGAATCTCCCGGTCCATTTCTGTGAACGCCCACACCGCGTCCTCCGCGGCTCTTGCATTTTCCACAGGGACCGCATGCTTCAGGACCACGTAACCGTTCGCTTCCCAGAACGCCAGTTCCTCTTTGCTCAGTGCAGACATCTTGGGATCCTCCTTTGACCTGGGTTTTCGCTCAACTGGATTGAACGCGCACAAAAGCCCGGCCAACACCTTGCCGGGCTCGCGGATTTTTTCGTGAGCGATCGGAGCCATCAACCGATCTCAAAAGCCTCTCCTGGTTCACAGTGGGTCCAAATTTCCCGATAATCCTGCTGCAGCGGGACAGTTGGTGCGCGTGAAAGAGATCTAAAAGTAATTCCCAATCTTGGCAGGGGCAAGGTGCTTCTTATCGCAGCTGCCCGATCGAGCCGGATCTCAGTCCTGCTGCCAACCCAATTTTGAAAAAATCAAGATATTCCCAACGCAGGGAATATTAGTCTCTTATTTTCAGAAATTTTTATTTTGGGATTAAATAAAGTATTATCAATATTTTATATAATCATTATGTGATTCAATTGGGACATATTTGAACGAATAAATCCAAATATTAAATAATCTCATTTAATACCGTGCCCTGAAGGGGCACCGCATCTTAGCCAGGGGTTCTTGAACCCCTGGTATGATTAGCCTTGCTAGCGATCCGTCTTCCATGTGTGGAAAGGGACAGTCGGAATAGATTTCCAAACTGCGAACAATGAATACATCGAGGTAGGATACGCTTGGCAGGATGTAAGGCGAATGCGAAACAACCGGAGTCTGCATTCTGAACTGCTGACGCGATGCTCAAAATCTTTACCCTGCACGCTTCGTCAAGACCAACCATGAACGGAGTGACCACCACCGGGGAACCAGATCAGATCCACAATAAAGGAGAGAAGTACGCCAGTTGAGCGACCCACGATGATACCGAAGAACAGCGGGGCCACGCGGCGGAACAGGAGAACACCTCCAACACGCATAATGACCGACTTCACTACCCAGACGATGAGAACGGATGTCACAACGTGATGAAGACTCGTGTTGGCCACCACAAGGCCAACGGGATGGAGCGGCCACCATGGCACCCGGTAACGCAGCATAGAAATTGCGGCAATCAGGAACCCGCCGATCCCGAAGGGCAAAACCCAATCCGAATTGGCGGGAACAGGGCTGGCAATATGGGCAACAATGCCATTGATTCGACTGGGGGCATAGCGACTGAAGGGATACTCGTAAAAATTGTATGCACCGTGCGTGTAACCGAGGTAGAGCACCATAGCGATATTTACCACAAGTGCCGCCAGCAAACTGAGTGCAAGCGCTCCGAACAGCTTTCGCTTTCCCCCCTGAATGCTGTCAACCGCCTTGGCGCCTTGTGAAAGTGCGGGCATAAAATACATCCACCGCAGGGCATGAGAAGTACTGGCCGCCGCTATGGTCTGCCCGGAAAGTGCCTGCGTCCCGAGCAGCGTGTACCCTATGCCGAGAGGATCTGCAGACAGTCCCAAATACAGGGTGCCGGATTCGCATACGAAACGGGCTAGGGCGATATAAATGATCATACTTGCCGGAATGGTGATACCGATCAGCAGAAGAGAAACGCCCGCCTGGTAGAGCCACCCGATGATAAACAGGGTGCCAAGAATCAGTCCAACTGTGGCCGCCCGGTAGGAAAGCAACTCATTGGAATCATCAACTTCTGTGTCCTTTCCGATGGCTTTCTTGAACACGTCACGCAAATGCCCACGTGCGGACCAGAGGCCCCAGAGCACGAAAACCACAAGCGCCCCGGTACACTGCCAGCCCACAGCCCCGCTGCCTGCAACACCGGCCCTGTTGAGAACCGCAGTCTCCGTAATCAGCAGAAGTCTAAAAAACCAGATGGAAAACAGAATCTCCAGATTGATGAAATAGCTGAACCCGATCGCGTAGGTGTTGATGTGTGTCAGCCAGGGTGGGAACACCCGCCCTAAGTAGAACAGCCCGCCACCGGGACTCATGTTGATGCGGGGCCAGTTTGGCGCAAAATTATTGATGCCGTTCCAGGCAATAATACCGAACGCCAGACCGAACCCGATCCAGAAATACCAGCCTTTGAATATGGGTGGCCACTTCGGAACAGACGAATTGGCTTCTGACGAATCGATCAAATCTGTGATCGGAGCGATCAGAGGATAGTCAAGGCGCTCGTTCTCGACCCATTGCTTGCGAAGAATCACTACAATACACACGCATACTAAAAAGCCGGCCAGGATCAGCGTGAGCCACCAGAACAGGGGAACGACCCAAACCCCCCACGGAATGGCGACATTGCTTGGTAGACCCTCATAGAGATACTGAGTCTGAAAATTGTCATTTGAGGGATAGAGATGCGGTGGGAGATGAGGTTGTACATAATCGATCCACCCATTCTCCGGGGTACTCAGATAGAAGGGTGCAGCCATCACAGCCAGCCAGATGCCCGTCAACCCACGTGCCGGAATCATCGCCGAAATGAGACCCATCGCAAGAATCGTCAGCAATTCTGAACGCGTGAGACCTTCCATTCGAAAACGCGTGCGAATCACCAGATTGACCGTCACGATAATCATGAACACGGCCAGGATCGAGACCGGGAAATGCGTGATATTTACCGTGGAAGTACTGACCACCGTGCGCGAGAACGTTACCCAGGCACTGACAAGAATGGAAACGACCAGCCCAATCGCAACCCCCCGAAGGGTAATGCCCTGTGCTTGCGGTTCAGGTAATGCAGAATTGCTCGTTGCAGGATCTAAAGCCATGAGAAATTTCGCACCTTCATGATAGTCAGATAGAATCGACCGGAATTCAGTAGAGATTTACATTCGTGAAATGAATCTGTCAAAAAATCGACGCACTTCAACCCGATTTTTGACCACGAAGGTCTCAAATATAGACCAGTGCATCGCCTGCTGTCCAGCAAAATTGGGTGAACAAAGCCATCCACTCCCCTTGTTCACCCCGATCCCCTATGTAATTCTGAGCGATCTAGGTCCTCATGAGCGATCCCGGTCATCCTGAGCACAGCGAAGGATCTCCAAGCCCTCGGTGATCACAAAATTGTAAGCCATTCCCCTCTGATTCCTCCTCGCCAAAAAAAACATCAACCATCTCTTGGAATTCTGGATCTTTATTAATAGAGGGTCCTCCGAATCATAAAACTGGGAGCACACGTGAACGATCTGGAATCTCTGGTCATTCAGGCACAGGATGGAAACCCAACCGCCTACGGCGATCTCGTCCGGCGGTTTCAGGACATGGCAGTGGGCTATGCCTTCTCCATTCTGGGAGATTTCCACCTGGCCGAGGACGCGTCTCAGGAAGCGTTCGCCAGAGCGTTCACCAACCTCGCCCAACTGGGTGCGCCTGCAGCCTTCCCGGGCTGGTTTCGAAAAATCGTCTTCACCTGCTGCGACCGGTTGGCGAGGCGCAAACAGATACCAACTGTTCCGCTCGAGGTCGAACTGGTATCCAGTGCACCTGGGCCGGATGCGATCGCCGAGGCTAAGGAGACTTCAGAGAGTGTCCACCAGGCGATTCGGAACCTGCCGGATAGCGAACGAGCGGTCATCACGCTGTTCTACATTAGTGGATATTCGCAGAAGGAAGTCGGAGCTTTCCTGGACATACCGGCCAAAACAGTCAAAAGCCGGCTGCACACGGCCCGAACAAAATTACGTGAAAGGATGATCGAAATGGTTCAGAACAACCTGCACGAGAATCGTCCTTCGAATGACGATCGGTTGGCTCACAAAGTACTGCTACAGCGAGTGAATGAACTCTTCGAAGAACGAGCGGAGGACGTGGCCGACCTCATCCGGCACTTGCTGACCAGAGAACCAGAGATGGGTGAACGCCTGGGAATCTTGATGCAGGTCATCGCCTCCCAAACCACTACCGCCGTGAAAGAACACCTTGGCAGCGACGAGATCGATCAGATCGTTGATCCAAAAGACCAGGTTGAAATGGCGGAAGCAAACGAGGTGCTGGAGGAATTCGAGCGTCTGGTCATCGCCAGAAAATACGTCTCGATCGGAGGATTGGACTTTGCACGCGGCGCACTGACAAAAGCCCTGGGAAATCGGAAGGCGGAATCACTCTTGAATCGCAGCATGAGCTCGAGCGGCTTCTTCAGACTTCGCCAACTGGAGCCGGACAGGATAATTCAGCTCATCGCCACGGAATCACCGCTGAACATCTCGATAATCCTGGCGCAACTGGAATCGACCCGTGCGGTCAGCGTGTTCCACGGATTGCCAGAGAAGTCGCGGGAGGAAGTGGCTGTCCAGATCTCCGCTGTCCACAAGGTCGATCCACTCGAAATCCGTGACCTGGACATAAGAATCGCCCGTGAATTGGACTGAGATCCCAATCATCCGCCCTTGTGCCCTACAAGGGCACCGCACCTTAACCAGGGGTCCCTGGACCCCTGGAATCACACCCGACACAAGCACCCACGATAACCATCTGCCTTCGTGCCCTGAAGGGGCACCGCATCTTATCCAGGGGTTCTTGAACCCCTGGATATTCCCACGAAAATACCCCCGGAAACCTGTCCTCAATAACCTCGATAGGTCTCCAACAGGGCATCTCTGCGCTTCTTCTTGATCTCAACCAGTTCTTTCTCATCCCACCCGTAGGAGACACAGAAAACATGATGCACCATCTGGGATGAAAAGATGTGCTTTAGCTGATGGGTCTTCATCACTTTCGTCATCAGCTTGAAAGTATCCAGATACGCTTCTTCGTCCGCCCACAAATACTTGACACACGACAATCCAATCTCTTCTACGACATTCCTGAATAGAGGCGTGTTCTTCACGAGCGCACAACACGGATGGAGCCTCGCGTCACAGATATCAGGATTCTTGTCCCGGCTTTCCTGGGGAATCTCACGGACGCCATCCCCTGAGAGACGCGGTCCTATTCCAAACGCGTCAGGATCACGATCCAGTTCACGCACCATCACATTGAGCGTCTCATCCGCAAGGAAACAGACATCGGTGTCCAGAAACAGGTAATGCGTACAGTCTGGATGATTCAGCACGAATTGTCTCAAGATTTCACCGTGTGAGTTATTCAAAGTTTCTGTGGTGAATCCCGATTGGATGATGAGAACCTGCTTGCTCTCGGCGTAAGCCGTTAGCTCATCTGTTTCGTCCTCAGACGCATTGTCGATTATGGTCAAAGACAAATCAAGACCAGCCGGATGGTGCGCAAATAGCGATCTCAGCATCAATTCCATATAGGATGATGTATTGTGATTCACCGATACCGCTTCAATTTTATGGGTCATCGATTATTCCTTCAGAGGCGTCCTTGAGTGCCGCTTTCTTCGTGGGTTGGAGCCTGGCTTTGAGCGCAGCCCTAGAATTTACGGGGAAGATCCGGGTGATCGCAGTTGAACACATCGAGCCCCCATTCCAGACGAGCACGTATCCAGGTCTCC
>CAVOEZ010000117.1:0-9013 GCA_963694355.1 Latescibacteria bacterium UBA2968
GTCGTACCCGGAAATCGAATACCGGTTCAAGAATATTCTGACCCGGGAAGCTGCCTACTCATGTCTTCTCCGATCCAGGCAGCGTGAGCTTCACGGTGTGGTGGCTCGCGCGATCGAGGATTTGTATAACGACAGGATCGAGGACCATTTCGAGGTGCTCGCCATGCACTATCACAGTGCCCAGGACACCGCGAAGGCGTTCGAGTATCACCTCAAGAGCGGCGTGAAGGCGAGGCGGATTTTCGCCAACGAAAATGCGATAGACCATTTGAGCGCTGCAATCGAGATGGGGGGGCAGTCCAAGGACGGCCTGGATCCGGAATTGTTCATCGCGCTTTCTGAAGTATATGAACTGACCGGTGATCTGGATCTGGCGATCGAGACCCGGGAAAAGGCGATTGAATTTCTGGACAGCGATGTCGACAGGGCGGATTCCAGAAGAAATATCGGCAGGATCCTGGAGAAAAAAGGGAACAAGGAGGCGGCACTCGAGATCTATGAGTCCGTCCACGATATGCTGGCCCCGTATCCAGATTCGAAAGAGATGGGACGGCTTCTGATGAACAAGAGCTGGGTGCTCAACCGGATGAAGAAATCAGATGAAGCCATTGAGAACTGCAGATTGGCACTGAACCTGTTCGAGTCCAAGCACGACGAGGAGGATATTGCACAGGCACATAACAATCTGGCGGTGTTTTTCGAGAACAAAGGCGATCTGGATCTGGCTCTGGAACACAACAACAAGAGCATGGATCTGTTCTCCGGTCTGAATAACAAGCGCAAACTCGCCAATGTTTTCCTGTCACTTGGGTATGTCTATGACAAGCGGGAGGAATTTGAAACGGCACTGGAGTATTTCGACCGTTCGGTGACGACCATGGCCAAGATCGGGAACCGGTACGGGGCAGGCACCGCCCTTCTGGCCAAAGGGAGATGTTATATCGATATCGGTCGACTCGAGGAAGCGGAAAGTGTGCTGAACAGGTCTTTGCGGATCCACCAGGACCTGGGTCTGAATCTGAAGATTGTCGCAAATCTCCTGGCACTTGTAAGGGTCTATCTGGAAATGGATGAGATGGATTCGGCCATTAGGTGTCTTTCAGACGCGAGGGAAATCGCTACCCAGGAAAATAACAAATCCGATCTGGTCAAGATCGAAGGGTTGGCCGAGCAGGTAAGAGCGAAGGAGATGACATAAAAAAAGACAGCGAACCGGAGGGTCCGCTGTCTTCCTGACAATTCTGTCGGCTGAATTCAGCGCTTCAGGATGCCGCCATTTACATCGATGGTGGCTCCGGTGATATAGGCGCCCATCCTCGAAGCGAGAAAAAGCGCGGGATAGGCGATGTCCTCGGGTTCCCCGATTCGGCCAAGGGGGACCAGATCTTCTATCTTGGATCGCACATCGGCAGTCAGGGTCATACTGGTATCGATTACCCCTGGTGTGATGGCATTGACGGTAATGTTCGATGCGGCAAGATCCCGGGACAGCGTTTTTGTCATGCCCAGCATGCCAGCCTTCGAGCTGGCGTAGTGAACCCCACCCGAGACACCACCTGTCTGGCCGCTTATCGATGAGATGTTGATGATTCGCCCGCTTTTCTGCTTTTCCATGTGAGGCGCGCAGGCCAGACAGCATAGATAAGCGCCGGTGAGATTTGCCGATATCACACGAGACCACTCGGCAGAATCTATCTGCGAATAGGGTCCGGGGCTCATCAGACCCGCATTGTTGACCAGGATGTCAATTCGGCCAAAGGTCTCCAGCGTTTTGTCCACAAGGGTGTTCACCTGGGATTCCTCAGCGACATCGGCCGGAAGCGAGATGACTCGCTCCTTGAGCGATCCAGCGAGCGCTTCAAGCGGTTCAGGATTTCGTGACACCAGGGCGACACTGGCGCCCGCGCTGTGGAACACTTCCGCAATGCTTCTTCCGATGCCCCGGCTCGCGCCTGTGACCACCGCCACCTGACCGGATAGATCGAGCAAATGATTCAGGTCTTCTGACATGTCTGGATCCTGGATAAAAGGTTTGGAAAACGCAGTATGAGTGGGTGATAAGATGATGAGAAACGGTCCAGGACGCAATTCAATTCCCGATTTTACCGATCGCATGATATGCGTCTGATGTGACAAAACGTTGCAGGGTCTGTAACGAAATATGGGAGGGCTGCAGAATCATAGGCTCGATACTGGTGGCAACCGTGCAAATATTTCTCGCCAAGGTCGTGTTTAATAACGTTTAACGAGATCTCGCCCACCGGCCTCATCGGGTGGCGTTGATTTTGCTTTTTTATACATATGCAGTCGGGGTAATCCGGTGGACCAATCTGGTAAGTTCCTCCACTCATTCGTGAGGCCACAGTAACTCATGTCGGTTATGCCAGGATACCCAGCATCAGCCAGCGCGCAGTCCGGACACAAGCCGGACCAGACCTCGCTTACCCGCGTACTGGTTGTAGACAAGGCCCGATTCTCCCAGTTGATCAGCCGAATGCTGTCTTCCAGCTTCGAAGTGATCTGCGTTGAGGAGGCCCCGGAAGCAGCGAAAACCCTCCAGAGTCGAAATCCCGATATCGTGGTAGCAGAACTTGACAGTGTAGGTGGAGGACTGCGACTGGCAGAACTCCTGGACATGAATGTGTCCGGCCATCACACACCATTTATCCTGACTTGCATCAAACCACAGGCCGATCTCGTGGAGCGGGCGCGCAAGGTTGGTGTGGATGCACTCGTGGTGAAGCCATTTCCTCCGAGTACCCTCATAGAGCGGATCGGGGCTGTTCTGAAAGGCAAACCAGGCCGGCAGCCGGAACAGGCCGGGCCGGTTGGGACACTCGAGACCCTGAAGGAAAGGGTCCGGTGGATCGATGGGCTGCCCGAATTCAACCCCATTCATACGAAGATTCTGGAGTTCGGTCAAATAGACGGGGCGCTGAACCGTGATGTTGCGGAACAGCTCAAGATGGATCCCTTTCTCGTGGAAACTGCCCTCAGTCTGGCCAATGCCTGTTCAGATGTTTTTCCACGGCGTGTCGCCACGCTGCGCCAGGCCACGTCGATGGGTGGGTTCAGCGAAGTGGCCAATCTCGTCCTGACCATCAATGTGTTCGAAACGCTGGGGGCATACGAATCGGACTTCGACCAGGCGGCGTTCTGGAAGCATTCCGTGGGAACAGGTTTTATCGCCAGGACGATTGGAAAGAAGGTAAAAGTAGAACCGAATCTATGTTTTATGGCTGGCGTTCTACATGACATCGGGAAGGTGGTGCTGGACCGTTTCTTTGGTCGTTTCTACCAGGAGACTGCCCGGACTGTTCGCCAGAAGGGGATTCATTCATCTCAGGCGGAACTGGATACGCTTGGTACGACCCACACGCACGTGGGCGGAGTTCTCGGTCTCAACTGGGGATTCCCGAGCGATCTTCTAGAGGGGATCACGTGTCATCACGACCCGTCCCTTGCCCGGGTGAAGCCCAAACTTGCGAGTGTCATTCATCTGGCATCGGCTATATGCAACTATCTTTCCTATGGAAATTCAGGTGAGGTGATCCGACAGAATCCGGATGACCCGGCCCTGAACCGCTCGCTGCTGAAGTTGGGTGTCGGCCCGCACATTCTGGAGCAGATGATGGACGCCGGTGAAGAGCAGCTCAAGAGCGCCGACTCGTTTCTGGAAGCGCTTCTGGAAGGGACGTCTGTGAAGTGAGGAGCATACAGGACGAAGGATGATTCTCGAGCAACGAGAATACAAAAAGGGGACACGATTTCGTGTCCCCTTTTTTACATGCTATCTGAAATTCTGTGCTATTCGAATTTCGCCGACTGCATTTCACGAGCAGCCAACCGTATCCCCCTGGCCTTGTTGCCTCTGACGGGAAAATCATCGACGGAAAATTCCTCTTCCAGAATCCGGACCCGCGCTTTCGGTTTGTAGTTGACCTGGATCTTCTGCCCCGATTCCGTGGTCAGCTTCAGGATTTTGCATCCCTCCGGTACAAGGTCGTACCCTTTGTTGAGGATATATTTGGCGACGTGGCATCGTTTGATGTATGGATACCCCTCCTTGTCCTTGTAGAGGATGGTGAAGATCCGGTTTTCATCAACAAAACTACAGAACAGCATATTTGTGTCCACAAACAGCTTTTCGGGGGCGTCGATCACGGAATAGACCCCGGTCTTCCGAATCACAAGGACACGGTCGTAAAGGGATACATCGAACAATGGGTTGCCATTGACCTGATGACCCAAATACCCGTTCCGCTTGTCGTATTTCAGTTTCAGATTCCGTTGCGCCGCTTCTCTGACGTCAACCTGCTCCATGGAGACCACTTCCGTTTTTCTGGGATATTGGTCGCCGTATTTCTCAATCAGGCCGGTGAGCGTGTCGATTGCATATACTGGAATGTCCGAAAGGTGGCCCCTTATCACTTTCAGTTTCTTACGGATTTCCTGCATCTCGGCCTTCGCCTTGTTGATATCGTACAGGGAGATGCGCCGGATGGGAATCTTGAGCAGGGTGTCGACATCCTCCTCGGTTACGTCTCTCTTGATTTCCGCTTTGAATGGCTTCAGGCCATCAAGAACCGCCCGGGTGACTTCAGGCGCCGTTTTCATTTCCTCGATTGCCTTGTAGATCCTGTTTTCGATGAATATCTGCTCCAGAGTCTTCGCATGAAGCCGCTCATTGAGCATCTCTTCATCGATTTCCAGTTCCGCCTTGAGCACTTTTTTCAGATGTTCGGTGTTGTATGCGAGGACGTCCGTTACCGACATGATATGCGGCCGGTTATCTCGTATGACGAGCATATTTACCGAGATGGACGATTCGCAGTCTGTGAATGCAAACAACGCATCCACGGTGTCTTTGGTATGGACGCCGCGGGCGAGCTGAATTTCTATTTCCACCTGGTCCGAGGTGTAGTCGCTGATTCCGGAAATCTTGAGTCTGTTCTTCCGTGCAGCGTCCTCAATAGAGGCAATGAGGCTTTCTGTGGTGGAGCCGAATGGCAGCTCACGAATGAGGATGCGCTTGGGGTCGCTGGTGTCGAGTCTTGCCCGAACAAGGACCTTTCCATTTCCGTCATTGTAGTTCGATACATCCACCTGGCCACCGGTCAGGAAGTCCGGCGAGAGCTCGTAGGAATTACCCTTGATATGTGCAATTTGGGCTTCCATCAACTCGATGAGATTATGCGGGAGGATCCTTGTGGTCATGCCCGGTGCGATACCCTCTGTTCCCTGGGCCAGCAGGACCGGGATTTTTGCCGGAAAGGCAAGGGGCTCGCGGCTCCTGCCATCGTAAGAATCCTCGTATTCGGTGATGCGGGGATTGTGCAGGACCTCACGGGCGAGAGGGGTCAGGCGGCACTCGATATATCTTGAAGCCGACGCCTCATCTCCGGTAAAGATGTTGCCGAAATTCCCCTGTTTGTCGATGAACATTTCCTTGTTGGCAATATTCACCAGCGCACCGATGATGGACATGTCGCCGTGGGGATGATACTTCATGGTTTGTCCCACGACATTGGCCACTTTGTGGTATTTGCCATCGTCCATTTCGAACAGGGTATGCAGAATGCGCCTCTGAACGGGCTTCAGGCCATCGTCGATGTCCGGAATTGCGCGGTCCTTGATGACGTAGGAAGCGTATTCGAGGAAGTATTTGTCGTATAGCGTGTTGAGATAGGCCAATTGCTTTGCCCTCCGATACGTGTCGCCAGGCGACCAGAGTCAGATCAGGTTTTCGAGGATGTAATCTCGGCGTTCCGGAGTATTCTTTCCCATGTAAAATCCCATGGTCTCGGAAATCCCGGCTGTGGATTTGATGTTCACTTTGATGAGTTTGATGTCTTCTCCAATGAACTGGCCGAACTCGTTGGGAGAGATTTCCCCGAGTCCCTTGAATCGTGTGACCTCTGGATTTTTTATCTTATTCAGGACGATGTCCCGTTCCTTGATGTTATAACAATAATGTGTGGACTTTCCGTTTCGCACACGGAACAAAGGCGTTTCCAGGATGTAGACGTGACCGGCCACGACAAGGTCTTCGAAGTAATTCAGAAAGAAGGTGAGCAGGAGATTCCGGATGTGAAATCCGTCGTGATCCGCATCGGTGGCGATGACGACCTTGTTGAATCTGAGGTTTTCAACCCCATCTTCAATTCCCAGAGCCATCATTAGATTGAAGAGCTCTTCATTCTTGTAAATGGCACCCTTGTTTTTTCCGAATACGTTCTGCGGAACCCCTTTTAACCCGAATATCGCCTGCGTTTCCACATCTCTGGATGAGACCATGGAGCCCGCCGCAGAAGGACCTTCCGTAATGAAGATGGTGGTTTCATCTCCACGCTTCTTCTGCCCCAGGTGAAACTTCGAGTCTTTGAAGTGGGGGATCTTTATGGCGACTTTCCTGGCTGCTTCTGTGGCCTCTTTCTTGACCGCATTGAGTTCCTTCCTGAGACGCTCGTTCTGGGCGATTTTTTCCGCAAGCTTCTTGGATGCAGCCTGGTTCTTGTGCAGGAAGTCGACGACTCCGCTCCGCACCTCAGAGACGATCCAACCGCGGACATCGGTATTGCCGAGTTTGTTTTTTGTCTGTGATTCGAACACGGGTGACTTGAGCTTTACCGCCACCGCACCCGATATGCTCTCCCGGACATCCACCCCATTATAATTCTTCTTGAAGAACTCGTTGATGCCCTTCAGGATGCCTTCGCGGAAGGCGCTCTGGTGCGTACCTCCATCGGAAGTATACTGCCCGTTTACAAAGGAAAAGTATGTTTCACCATATGTTGCCGTGTGGGTAAAGGCGAATTCGAGATACTGACCCTTATGATACGCCGCGTCATAGATCCCGGTGTCCTTGACCTCACTCATCAGGAAATCCAGCAGGCCGTGCTTGGACTGGAATTTCTTCTTGTTGAAGATCAGTGCAAGACCGCTGTTCAAACACGCATAGTTCCACATTCGCTGTTCGACGTACTCTGCGTTGAATTCGAATTCTTCGCCGAAGATTTCGGAATCTGGATAGAATTCGAACAGGGTTCCGTCCTGTTCGTCTGTTTGCTTCCCCTGCTGCTTGTGTTTCAACTTGCCCCGCTCGAAGACGGCTTCCGAGTAGTTGCCGGTGCGGTATGCCACGACCTTGAATTCTGAAGAGAGCGCGTTCACGGCCTTGGTACCTACGCCGTTCAGTCCAACGCTGAACTGGAATACGTCGTCATTATATTTTGCACCGGTGTTGATGACGGAGACGCATTCAACCACCTTCCCCAACGGAATACCACGTCCATAGTCGCGAACACGTACGTGGTTTTCTGTGATGGTGATGTCGATCTTTTTGCCGTATCCCATGATGTATTCATCTACGGCGTTGTCTATGATCTCCTTCAGCAGGACGTAGATGCCGTCATCCGGATCGGACCCGTCTCCAAGTCTGCCGATATACATTCCGGTTCGCAGGCGGATATGCTCCAGCGAGCTGAGGGTCTTGACCTTGGACTCGTCGTATCCGTGTCCGCTGGATTTCCCGTTGCTTTTTCCATTGGTCTTGCGGACCGGTTTCTTTTCGTCGATTGGAAGGCCCGGTTGGTCCTTCGGATCAGTTTTTGCCATTGAAATACCTTACTCCGGGTTGAAAAGGAACAGCCCTTTCAGGGCACAGGGGAGCAGAAAGTAAAAACAGTGTTGATGTGGACTTACACAAGCGGTTCAGGGGGAACTGCGATTATTCTGGAGGGGAATAGCAGTAAAATAATATAGCCCATCTCTCAGGATCGTTCAAGGATTTTCTGGGTGTGTCAATCCCGGCGAATGCGTTCCTGAGTATACTGATTCTTGTAGAATCTGAAGTTTCCGGCTGCATTGGTTTGTTTCAAGGCTGCGGTCGGGGTCGGGTGGATGAACCAGTTGTTGAAAATCTCTGCACTTTCCTGCGGTACTCCCCGAATCACGACCGCAGCGACGTCTGCGGCGAGGAAGGTGTTGTGATGGATCAGAATCAGATCTCCCGCGATGTTCGTCCCATCGTCGCGGTCTCTTCCTCCGTGCATGTCAAAGCTGTGACTGTTGCCGTTTTCCAGTACCAGATTATATCTCGCCTCATAGCTGGTTCCCGGTCTGCCCGTTCCTGCGATGTGGTGACGCCCCCAGTCGAACAGGTTTGCCTCGATCAGCGCATTCGAATCATCCAGGACGACACCGTATCCCAGACCGTGGCGCTGGTTGTGGTGCATGAAGTTGTGATGAATGTGATTGTCCACCGATCCTCTCTGTAGGAATACCGCGGCGTGGCTCCACCCCCAGAATTCGCAATTGTCTACCTGCAGCTGAGAACTCGTGGTTTGCACCCCCCGGGAGTTCGGAATACTGTAGTACTGTCCGATCCGGGAGAGTTCAGTCATTTGTTCCGTGCGCCTGAGGGTGTCCGGGCCCTGGATACGCAGCCCGGTAATCCTGGCACCATCGCCCGTGACGTTGAAGAGGGGGAGTGTGTCGATTTCCCTTGAATAGAGCCACCCGCCCAGGGATCCGTCGATGCCCCTTCCGCTGCCAAGGGTGACTCCCGCTCTTATCTCTATGTTTTTCAAACCCGTGAGGTCGATTCGGGATGAATCGGCCACGTAAACTGTCTGGGCGACACCAGCCAACTGGAGCGCGTCGAGAAGCTCTGCCCGTGTGCTGACCAGAAAGTCATAGTCTACAACCTGCAGAGTATACCCGTCACCCCCGCCGATCGGATTGCCGGTAGGGTTGACATCGGCACTGTAGGTGTCGTCACCCAGCTGCGGTTTCGTGGGGATGTCTGATCCGCCATCGGTGGGGGAGGATGAGGAAAGGGGCTGCTTGTCTCCTCCGCAGGAGAGGAGTAGCAAGGTGGCGGTCAGGTATCGGAAAAACAGGATTCGGGGCATCATCAATTCTTCACCATGGCTTTACGTTGTTCGTGTTGAGGAGAAGGTTTACTACTAAAATACCTCAATTTTCCCGAAGACGCAAAGGGGGTGCGTTT
>CAVOEZ010000118.1:0-8970 GCA_963694355.1 Latescibacteria bacterium UBA2968
CATCTGGTGCACGCGCATATTGGCAACTGCGTTATGAGCAATCCTGAGCACCCTGCCTATGGCGACAACCACCCAAGATTCGGGTGTGACTATGGCGAAAATGATGTAGCTGAATGTGTTGAATTCCTCACCGAACTCCTGGACATGGGGTTTCTCGATCCCGTCAAGAGACCTGTTTTGAGTTTCGAAGTTTCACCCATGGAGGGTGAATCCCCGGAAATTGTAATCGCCAATGCCAAGCGGGTTCTGGACGAGGCCTGGGCCCAGGTCTGAGCCAGAATTCACAGATTTCCTTGAAGGGCTGGGTCTGAAGGTATGACCCGGCCTTTTTCAATTCCTGATGAAGTAAACTTACTGTAAGGACACATCGCATGATCCGTTCCAGGCGGACACTGCAGGTCACGATTTCCGCTGCCCTCTCGGCCGGCGTAATCGCATTGGGATCACTCACTGGAATGCAGGCTATTCACTCCTTCAGATCCACGCTAGAAAGAAAAATGGCCGAAGACAGCGAAATCATCGGCGAAAGCCTGCGGATCCTGACCAAGCAAGTGACTCGCGAATACAACGACCGAGGAGCGGCGCTAGCCAGAATTCAAGAAATTCTCGAAGTTCTGGAACGCAAGAATTGGATCGGATTTGCGTGCGTCCTTGATGATACAGGAAAAATTCTCGCCCACCCCAAGCGGGAATATATAGACATGCAAGTACCACTCGGTACCTACGAGAGGACTGAAATTCTTGGGTCCAGGGCCCCGCCGATCGGAACAATGCAAGACCGTACGGACGCGGAAGGAACAGAAATTTACAGAACCTCCGCAGACATCATCGCCGTGCAGTGGATCCCCCAGATGATGACCTACCTGTGTGTGCATCAATCCGTGGCGCCACTGGCCAATAAGATAGAAGAATTGACCGCATCGTTAATGAAGATAGGTTTGGCTTTCGTGGTCCTTATCGCTGCTGGTTCGTGGGTACCCACTGGTAGAATCATTTCCAGATATGAAACCGAGCTTTCAGAATCTGAACGACGGAACCGGACGCTCATCGAAAACAGCCTGCCAATTCTGGTAGTCGATACAAATGGGATCATTTTGGAGGCGAATCCTGAGGCGGCGCGTCTATTTGAGTCATCCGAACTGGTAAATACCCAAATTGAGGTCTTCCTGCCCACCGAATCGGCAGTCTCTGTTGCACAGATCCGGAGATTGGTGAGTACGGATGGTGATCTGGAGCATAACGACATCGATATGCTATCTGCAGGAGGAAGGTCCCTCGTCGTAGATCTGCGGGCCTGCACCATCGACTACGCCAAACAGGAAGCTGTCTACTTTCTTCTTCGAGATGTTGCAGAGCGGCGGAGGGTAAGAGAGGAGATCCTGGAAGCCAATCGACAGCTGCGCAAACTGGACCAACTGAAAACTGATTTCCTGAACATGGTTTCACACGAACTACGGACACCGCTCACTTCGATCAAATGGTCGACAGAATCGCTGGCCGAGCTACTCTCACAAGAAACCAGCCCACAAATTGAAAAACTCTTGGGCATCATCAGAGATGACAACCGCCGACTGACCGACCTGATCGAACAGCTATTGAACTTTTCCAGACTGGACGCAGGTGAATTAAAACCTCACTTCAAGTCCACTCGGATCGCACCTATCCTTCGGGCAGTTGTCGAGGAAGTCGCCCCGATTGCAATGAAGAAGGATATCCTGCTTGCAGCGACACTCCCGCCTTTGGATTTGGAGCTTTTCGCAGACGGAGATCAGATGCGTCAGGTGGCCGTCAACATCCTGGACAATGCCATCAAATATACGCCTGTAGGTGGAAAAATTGATCTGACTTGGAAATTGGTTGACGACTTTATGCAGATTGAAGTGGCTGACAATGGTATCGGGATTCCTGAGGACGACCTGCCACAAATTTTTGAGAAATTTTTTCGAGCAGACCAGCCCGCAGGACGGCAAGAAAGAGGTACGGGTCTGGGATTGGCCATTGTCCGGGGAATTGTGGAAGCGCACAAGGGCAAGATTGCGGTTCACAGCAAAGTTGGAAAGGGAACGACTGTTCAGGTCCAGATTCCATTGGAGGCCGAATAGCCCGTCCTCCCGTGTGCCGATCTAGCTATAGAAATCCCTCCAGATGTCGATAAGTAGAACATGAGATAAAACTCATCTTATTGTATTTTTATCGGTTACACGGAGCCCGCAAAATGAGATTCTTCCCCGCCCTTTTTCTATCAGTGCTCTTCTTCCTTACCGGGTGCACAAACCGTTTCCAATACATGGCATATCCACCCGCTGACAGTTCGGCCTTAACTCCACAGCAGCTTCTGGCATTCGCCTACGATCACTATAAACTTGGGGATGAAGTACGGGCGCTCCATTTCGTGTACAAAGCTGCAACGGGCGACCCTTCGGATTTGCGACCTCCACTTCTGATGGGCTTGATCTATGATTTGGATTTTGATCGTCCGGACCTGGCCGTTCCTGAATATGAAAAGGTGCTTCCCCTTAGGGCGTGGAGCGACCTCCCAACACGTCTGACCCAAAGACTTGTTCATCTTCGCCGGCGAAGTGAATATGACCGACTTTCTGACCTGGCCCGATCAAGGCAAGATCTCCCGACTTCCTCCTACCAGCTTGCTTTTCTCCAATTCGAATCCGTTGGCCCCAGGACAGCACCAAAGGGCATGGCGTTGGGCCTTTCCGATCTGGTGATTCATGGGTTGAAGGAATTTTCGGATACGCTCTACGATGACGCTCTGGACTTGCATATTCTGCAACGTGCGTATTTGGAAAATACACCTGAGCGTGTAAATGCAGAATTTGCAACATGGAATGGGGCGAACCGAACGTTCACAGGAACACTCACAGATCTTGGAATGGGCAGGTTGCAGATCACCCTTCAGGTTTTGGGTCCCGATGGCAGGATCCTCCACAAATCTCCTGCAATCAGAGGTCACGCAGACGATCTGCTTCTCCTCTATCGCCATCTGGTGAACGAAGCAGCAATCCTACTGGATCTTAAATTACCACCTGCAGGTCTCCACTCACCCATATCAAATGCCCTGGCAATGATTATTCATGCCCAGGCCCTGGAGTTGTGCCTCGACAACCAGACCGAATCTGCAAGTCTTTTCCTTACCCGGGCCCTTGAATCAGCACCAGCTTCCAGCCTGATCGACAGAACCAAAAATTGGATTGACCAGGATCTTGCCGGGAGAAAAGCAAAGCACGCGCTCGTATCCAGCTACCAGAGAATTATGGAACAATCCCTCAGACTTGCACAAAGCCCATAGGCCGCAGCCTGTATTGCCTAAAAAAAAACCCTCCGTTTGGAGGGTTTTTTTTGTCTTCCATTAACGGGCTAACCTTCGTCGGATGGATACACAGCCTGGGGTTTGGCGCCGATCAATTTCCCAAAGATGAGTCCGAAGATCATCATAAGGAAAAAAAGTGCAATGGAAACAAGAACCAGACCAATATAAGGAACGGCACCAAGCACAAGATTCACCAATAAGGACAGGGCATAAAACGCAACACACGCCTGGATGTAATTGCCCCGTATCAATCTTTTGACATCCATCCCGAATAAACCCGGATGAAACGCTGCAAAGATTCGCCCGGTTTCCGCGAACCGCGCAAATGCGATAGGGAAGCACGCATACAGTAGGACACTGACAATCATCATAAGGAACAGTGCACTTCCCAATTGACCAGCATCCTCACCTGAAGGAGATATGCCCAAAACCGAAATCAATATCGTAACCGCGACTCCCGCGAGAAGGATATACCCCAATACGATGAGAAACAGCCAGAAACCGCCCAGCATGAAAGCTTGCCAGTGTTTCCACTCGGGTAGTTCCTTTATTTCCTTACCGTTGAGTGCGTCCACGAAAAGGCGAAAGACGAACCCCCATCCGGCAAGCATGGGAAGGATACCCGTGATGATTACCAAAGGAATCAATAGTGTGGGGAGTTCGACAGAAAGCAGAATGCTCAGCGCGAGAGTTGGTGCGAAAAGCATCAACCCGCCTACGGGTATCTTTCGCGACCATTCAGGATCCCTGAAGAGCATTTTGAATGTGGTCACCAGCATTAAACCAAACATTTCATATCCCCATATGCTATTGAATATTTCTGACCGCCAGACCTAGATGTTCCGCAACGCCTCTTCGACATCGTTGATCAGATCCTCCTCCTCCTCGATCCCGACAGCATACCGCACCAACTCATCCGCGATGCCAATGGCGAGGCGATCCTCTCTCGCCAATTCGTAATAGGAAATAGTTGAGGGATGAGACACGATGCTTTCAACACCACCCAGGCTGGCGCCGATGCAAGGTATCCGGAGCGCATTGAGGAATCGCCTGGTCCCCTCCAGATCCGTATCCAGATCGAAGCTGACCACACCACCAAATCCTGCCATTTGCTCCTTGGCAACCTTGTGATGCGGGTGAGATTCCAGTCCGGGATAATACACCTTTTTCACCTTCGGTTGTCCCTCCAAAAATCGGGCAAGTGCAAGTGATGATTGATTCTGGCGTGCCATCCTGAGCGGAAAAGTCTTCATTCCTCTGATGAGGAGATAGGCGCAATGAGGATCCACCACTCCCCCAAGAATCCCTCTGTAGTCTCGGATGGCCGAAACCAATGACTGAGAACCCGCAATTGCGCCGGCAATCAGATCATTGTGGCCGCCAAGATACTTGGTAGCGCTGTGTATTACGATATCCACCCCGAAATCGAGTGGCCTCTGGTTAAATGGGGTCGCAAATGTGCTGTCGATTATTACTTTGATCCGGTGTGATTTTGCAATGGAGACCACCTTGTCCAGATCCATCACATTGAGATGAGGGTTGGTGGGTGACTCGGCAATGATCACACGCGTTTTCTCTCCGATCGCCTCTTCGAGTGCTTCATAATCGCCGGCATGGACAAATGTGGTTTCGATATCGAATTTCCGCAGAACCATATTACAAAACTGTGCGGTCTTGCGATAGCAGTCATCCATTATCACGGCGTGTTGGCCAGACGAGAGCATACCCAGGATGGTCGTGGTAACGGCACTCATGCCCGAGGCAAACAGGATAGCCGCCTCCGCACCCTCCAGCTTGGCTATCTTGCCTTCAGCGATATGCTGGGTAGGATTCCCATATCGGCCGTAGTCTATCCGCGTCTCCTTGCCGGACACGAAGTTGTCGACCGACTCCATGCTCTCGAACACATAGGTGGAAGTCTGTGCGATAGGCACAGTTAGTGCATGTCCCCAGTGACCACCTTCCTCCGCGGCGTGAACCGCCTCAGTTGAGTTACACACACGCCTGGTTCGTTGTCCGTTATCCATAGCCTTACCTCCAATACAACCCACAAAAAACAACCGGAAGCCAAAAAGTTCCGGTTGTCATCCTCTACTCAAATTCAGCAGACGGACCTGTGAACCAGCTTTTTAGCGACTTTTTTATAGTGGCCGCAATATGCCTCAAATCACCACTATTTTGTGTCCAACAGAATGTAATAAAAGTCCTCCATGCTGTCAACCTTCACGCCGGTTCAGTGCAGCGAACAATGTGTCGCGTACCGATCCGTAATCTGCCGCAAGTTCCACAGGCATATTCGGCACTGTAGGTTGTACACCGAATTCTGAAAGTTCAGATCGATGATAGTTCACCTTAAACTCTGTGAACTTGAGTCCGTGTGCAGTCGAGATCACCACAACGCGGTCATCACGCTTGATCTCCCCCCGCTCAACCAGCTTGAACAGGGCTGCAAATGCCACTCCCGTATGGGGACATGTGAACAAACCTGTTCGATCTGCACGCGCAGCAGCATCCGAAAGTTCCTGTTCAGACGCCTCTTCTACTATGCCTCCAAAAACCTTCAGGACACTGACGGCCTTCTCATAACTGACAGGATCACCAATCTGAATGGCGTTTGCGAGTGTCTCCTCTGCTCGTACCGGCTCAAATTTGTCGAATGAGACCTGGTAGCTCCTGTAGAGCGGATTTGCCCTGGCCGATTGACCAACAAGAATCCTCGGAAGACGGTCCACAATTCCCATCTCCTTCAACTCCAGAAATCCTTTTCCCAACGCGCTCACATTTCCCAAATTACCACCAGGAATCACCACCCAGTCCGGCACTTCCCAATCGAACTGTTGCAACAGTTCAACACTGATCGTTTTCTGGCCTTCCACACGCAAGGAATTCATTGAGTTCGCAAGGTAGATGTTCTCTTTGGTGCATAATTCCTGCACCAGCTTCATACACCCATCGAAATCGGTATTCAGACTCAGGACCAGCGCCCCATTGGCCATGGGCTGTACCAACTGTGCAGTCGAGACCTTGTCTCTTGGAAGAAACACCACCGCCTGCATACCCGCCGCCGCACAATATGCGGCCAGTGCCGCGGATGTATCACCAGTGGAAGCACAGGCAACCGCGGGAATGTTTTGTCCCTCGACAACCATCTGTTTTACCATGGACACCAGAACTGTCATCCCCAGATCCTTGAAAGAACCTGTATGGCTGTTACCACATTGTTTCACCCACAAATCTTGAACACCGATTTCATCCCCGAGCCGCTCTGCCCAGAAGAGATTGCTTCCGCCTTCGTACATCGATACCACATTCGCCTCGTCGACTTCGGGGCATACCATTTCCTTCTTACCCCAGACGGAACTGCCAAAGGGCCACTCGGTTGTCATGTAGCGCCCATCGAATAATTGACGCCATTCTTCACCGGAGCGCCGTTTTAATTCCGTCATGTCGTGTCTGACCTCGAGCAAACCGCCACAGTCTGGACACGCGTAAATAATCTGTGTCAGAGGGTATTTGGTCCGACACCCTCGAAAACATTGAAACCAGGCATGATAAGGCATTTCTAGAACTTTCGGGTTTGAAGAAGCAGAAAGTTAAAACGTTAATTCGAAGATAGGATGGTAAACAGGAGCTGACAAGAGAAAAGCGGAATCAGGGTGTGATCTGTGAATAGAAAACTGTTTGGGCGATCGCAACCAAACAGATTCGGTGTGGCAATTCCTTCCAGACTAAATCGCCTCCAGTCCACCCAAAGGCACCCACCCCCCAACTCCGTTCGACAACCGTATCAACATCCATCCCTCTTCTACACGTTGAATCGACACCTTTGTGCCTTCGTGGATTTCGAAAACCTGAAGAAAATCTTCCCCCGGCCCACTCCTGCCCATGAGCGCATCTGGCAGGACAACGGCATGAGAGTTCGAGGTTCGTGCGCCAATCCTGTTTGCCAAGAGAAGTGTTGTACCACCAAACCCCAGTCCCAACAAAGAAACAAGGCAAATCCACAGAACCCGTCTCGAATCAAACCAGATGAGGCAGGTGCCCGCACCAATGAGGAGAAACAAGAAAAGACTGTCCAGAATTGTCAATCGGTGCTCAGTCAGACTCCCATATAGCGAGTCCACTGCGCGCAACAAAAGACCAACCTCACCCTCTGGATCTCTGTCCTTCTTCACAGCATTGGCGAATAGGAGATTCGCCTTGATATCCTCGTCACCGGGCAGCAGCTGTTGTGCTCTTTCGTAGGCGATTATGGCTCTACCCAGTTTACCGGACTTGTAATAGGCGTTTCCAAGATTATAATAAAGGTGTCCATTCGCCACGCCCGTGGCCAGAACCTTGTTGTACTCCAGAATCGCGTCCCTGTAATTCCCTTTGCGGTAAAGCATATTGCCGCGATTGTATCCGGCAGCAGCATCCGGACCCACTGCGTATAACCCGGAAGTCGAAACCAATTGAAATACACATAATTGAATAATTATATATCTGCTCAAGCGCATCGGTTCAAACTCCTAAATCATCGAGTCGAGGGCTGAAATCAGCTTCTCGGCCTGGCTATAGTCTTTTGCCCGAACTTCACTTGTTGCTGACCCCGGGGCGAATCTGGCATAGTCGCATTGTTCGAGCAGACCCCTCACCTCCTCCACCATCTCCTTCTGGACATCTTTATCTAAAAGCAATGCGCGCGCAGAATCAGGAGTAATCGCGGCGGTTGGGACATTCAGCCTGTCTGCAAGGAACTGAGAGAGGGCATCATTCAATTCTGAATACAATTCTCCACCAACTGTTTCTCCAAGAAGCTGATTAGCCTTCGTCAGTCTTTTTCGGGCTTCCCCGGTCGACCTTCGTCTTCGCGCGTATGCGACATCATGGCTCATCCTGTTCCGATGCCTTTTATAGAGCACGACACCCGCAAAACCCAGGATCGGAACGATATTCAGGGCGAGAAACTTCCAGTCCTCTAGAAGGCGCACGCCGTGATCATCCAGGTGACTCAGGTCCGGCTTCAGATACCTGATATCTTGGCCGAGCACCTGTATTTCATTCCTTGTGAGCGCTGTACCACCTGCTGCAGGAAGATGCTTATCGCCGGCACCGACATTGAGTCTCACCGGATCTGTCCGGGCTGTACGGTACTGTTTCTCTACCGGGTCGAAATACGGCATTGAAAATGAGGGAATTTCCAGGGTGCCCGCTTCCTGAGGAATGATGACATACTCGAAGGTTTTGCGTCCCCCAATCCGCGTCCCTTGCTTCTCGACCTGCACAGTCTCTTTGGGGTCATATATTTTGAACATTCGTCCGGACTCATATTTCGGTCGAGGTATTGCGCTGAGATTTCCGCTTCCCGAAACCACCAGCTTCAACGAGACGGGCTCTCCCACAACAGTGCTGGTGGGTGATACCAGGACCGAAATTTTATACTTCCCGACCGCGCCTTCGAACCCCGGCGGCGCACCATCAGGCAGCGGGAGGACTTCGAGCTCCACATCATTTGAGCGCAACCGTACTTTCTGGGTTCTGCCTCCTGCGCCACCACGAAAGAGGTCTTCAAACCCGAATGCATCAAATCTTCTCTGTTGAGCCCTTGTGTCTGGCACGTCACAGATCAATTCCAACTGCTCCAATTGATGTTTGCCGCTGGT
>CAVOEZ010000119.1:0-8963 GCA_963694355.1 Latescibacteria bacterium UBA2968
TCCAGATTCATGACAATCGGGGTTCCCGGGGGTAGAAAGCCTATCTCCATTGCTTCATGTGCGCTGTTAGAGACCCTTGCCGACGCTATGGTCTGGAATGCGCGTGTGAGGAATGCCTCCACGTCGATGTCTTCGTCCGAATTCGCCTGCTCGTGGGAGCGTGCGGCCATGCGCATGGTTCCGCATCCGGAAGGGATCAGTCCGACAGCGAGTTCAACCAGACCGATATAAGATTCGGCTGCCGCAACTGGATGCGGGCAGGCCAGCGTGATTTCACAACCTCCCCCAAGTGCACGTCCGTGTGTGGTCACAATGACGGGGCGAGCGGCATAGTGCACTCTTTGTATCATGGACTGAAAGTTACCGATCAGTTTGTCCACACGGTCGAACTGGTTCTGCTGGGCATAGGAGAGCACTTCCTGGAGGTTGGCTCCAACAGAGAAGTTCTTGCCTTCGTTGCAGATGACCATGCCCTGGAAGTCATTTTGTTCTACAAAGTCGATGGCTTCGACGATTCCGTTCACCAGCGTTTCGCCCATACTGTTTGCTTTGGAGCGATATTCGAAAAGGGCGATCTGGTCGCCCATGTCGAGGAGCACAGCCTCTTCATTCTGCCACAGATGCGAATCTTCCGATGGCCTGAATCGGGCACGAGAAAAGACATCAGATGGTAAAACCTTTTCTCCCAATTTCTGCTTTTTGCTCGGTGCCTCACCCGATTCCATATCCTCTACCCAGGCGGGTAACGGAAGGCTCTGTTCCCGGAAGTCTTTGAGAATCGCGTGGTAACCGATGGTTGTCCACATTTCGAAGGGGCCTATTTCCCACCCGAATCCCCATCGCATGGCCCTGTCGATGTCCTCGGCATCTTCGGTGATCTCGGGAATGCAGTGCATACAATAGGATAAGACCTGAAGCAAGTGGTTCCTGAAGAAATCACCTGACCTGCCTGGAGATTTGTACAAGTCTCTGATCCGCTCCGACAGATCGGGAATCTTTCGCAACGCGGAGTAGTCCTCGAGATCCAGATCGGCGGCAGGGCCGTAGGTGAGATTTTCAGGGTCAAGCGAATGAATCTGTCCGCCTTCTTTCGTGTAGAAGCCAGCACCTTTCTTCGCCCCGATGTCACCTCGGGTAACCAGTTCCCGCAGAACAGTCGGAACCTGGAAGATTTCGCTTTGGGTGTCCTCCGGCACCGCATTGTGAAGGAAGTCGGCAACGTGGACTAACGTATCGAGTCCGATAATGTCTGCGGTGCGAAGAGTAGCAGATCTGGGTCGTCCCAGCAGAGGACCCGTGAGGGCATCAATCTCTTCTACGGTGTAATCGCCGAGGGCGTGAATGCATTGCATCAGTGCAAAGATACCGATCCGGTTTCCAATAAACCCAGGTACATCATTGGGTACCACAGTACCTTTGCCCAGATGTATCCGGGCGAACCAGAGCAAGCGATCGACTACGGCGCTATCGGTATCTTCTGTGGGGATGACTTCGAGGAGCTGCAGGTATCGCGGAGGGTTGAAGAAATGGGTACCCAGAAACCGTTGTCTGAATTCGCGCGACCTGCCCTTTGCGATGGCATGAATGGGGATTCCGCTGGTATTGGAAGAGACCACTGCGGAGGCATTTGCTACGGATTCCACGCGCTCCATAATTTCCTGTTTGGTCTCCAAGTTTTCCACCACGGCCTCAATGATCCAGTCTGCCTCTGAGATCCGGGACAGGTGGTCGTCTAAATTTCCAAGCTCGATACGGTTGGACGCTCGCTCTGTAAAGAACGGATCTGGACGCATTCTCGAAAGGCTTTCAAAGGCGCTCTCCACCAGCGCGTTCCTGTCCTCCCCAGCTGCGGGAAGGTCTAGCAAATGTACTTTGAGCCCCGCATTGGCAAGATGGGCAGCAATCTGGGAACCCATGACGCCAGCGCCCAGCACGGCCGCTGTTCGAAATGGAAGAAGTGATGTGGTGGAGGTCGGCATGAAATCGGATTCCTGGAAGGCGTGATGTGACCTGAAGTTCGAGGCAGGAATGAACGGGATCTAAAGTAAAGAAAACAGCAGGGAAGGGCAAGAAAATGGATCTGGAAGTGGTTGAACAAGTCCGGTTGATCTGGTGTTCCAGTCTTCTCCACACATTGATTTCAGTGACCTGCCCATAAAACTCGTTCGATCCCTCAGCATGCGATGGAACCGAGTCAACCCCACTTACTTTACCCAATGCCGGTACAAGGGTTTCACATTCTCAGGCAGTTTGGAGTACACCTCGCGCGTAACTGGCAAAGATTCGTAGTTCTTCCCATTCGTTTCGACTACCATCTGAGTGTGTTCAGGGGTGCCCGCCATTGTCGGATTCAGATTCAACCACCAGGGCGCGTATCTGATAATGAGCGCCACCCGCGGGAAGGGACTCAAATTGGGCGCAACTGCGTGCCAAAGCCTGCTGTCATAAAGGAGGACACTTCCCGCGTTTCCGGTGGCGTGAATTTCTGCAGGGTAGGGGGCATCGGAATCCATGTCTTTCAATTTTCCAGCAGAAGGATTGTTGGTGTTCCTATGACTTCCGGGGATCAGGAATGTGCCACCTGTTTCAGGACCAAATGGGGTAAGCATCCAAATGGAAGAGAGGTGTACTGCGGTATCTGGATATGGCGCGGGAATGTGCGTGCCATTTGTCTGGTTGAAGGGCCAGTCCGAGTGCCAGTATCCTCTTTCATTGCCCGGATGGTTCACCACACAATCCGTACAGGAGACCCTGACGTAGTTGCCAAACCTGGCTTCGACGACATCCAGAATTTTTCTGGAAGCGACATGGGGTGCAAAACACTGGGTGTGGTTGATGGCCTGCTTCAGCAAAGCGACGCCTTCTGCCCCCACGCGATGTCCCTTCTTCCTGATTTCCTGCAGCGTTTCCTCGGCTTCTTCGTGCTGCGCTTGTTGAGCGGAAACGAGGGTGTTCCGGATCTCCTCCAGCTCGCTGGAAGGGATCACTTCCTGCAAGACGCAAAATCCATCGACTGCAAGTCTACGCAAGTTTTCACTGAGCGACACGGGAACCTCGCTTAAAATATGGACTGACAAAAGTAGGATTGATGGCGTTCCCGGTTTCTGCTTCAATCCCTACCGGAGAGCTGCCCAGAGGGCCCCGGTAGCCCTTGGGACAACGAGCCTTAGTAGGAATGTTCAACAAGATTCAGATCTGGTCTTGCCGGTTCACGGAAACAGATGGGACGAACCAGATTCGGGCGCAGCCAGAGTGGCTCGATCAATCGGAGTTGGAATCTACCTTGATGAGCTCTGACGTTACATTTCGGGTACCTGCACCATAGTCGTATACAATTTTGCCACCGGTATAGCCGGCGGCGGCTGTAAGTACAGCCAGTAGAAGAATCAGGACAAGGTATGTCGCACGGACCGCACCAACAAACCGGGCCTTGAGCGTAAAATGTGTGCGTATCAGAACCAACAGAACTGCCAGAAATGCCACAAGTGTTGAGAGATCTTCGTGCTGCTCAAGATCTTCTGTAATGTTCGGAATTTTTTCCGCGATTTCGGATGCTGCATCACCAGAGACTGCGGCCACAACGGAAGCGAACGCTCCGAGCCCCAGCAGAATGAATCCTGTCTTCAAAAATGTGTCCCGGTGGCCCAGAATTCCGACGGCATCGCAGAGGGAGCCCACGATAAGAAGTGCAATCGGAAAGTGAATGACGAGCGGATGTATGTCCAAAAGTATTCGTCCTTCGAAGATCGAGATCAGGTCTTCTGCGCCTGGGCATCGAGAACAGCAATGGCTGCCATGCTAACGATGGTGTTGACGTCACATCCCTGAGGGAGCACATGGACAGATTTTTTCATCCCCATGAGGATGGGTCCGATGGCTTCAGCCCCGGCGAGTTCCTTCAGTAGTTTGTAGGCGATATTCCCCGATTGGAGATCCGGAAAAATCAGGATGTTGGCATCTCCCTGGATCTTCGAAAATGGGGCAGTCTCCTGAGCAAAAGTGGGATTGACCGCAGTTTCCACCTGCATTTCCCCATCGATGACCAGTGAAGGCTCCCGCTGTTTCACGAGGTTCACCGCATCACGCACTCTGTCGGAGAGGGGATGGCCTGCACTCCCGAAATTGGAGAATGACAGCATCGCAATTTTGGGTACCATGTGAAAGAAGCGTGCCAGTCGAGCGCTCTGAATGGCGATCTCTGCGAGAATTTCGGTGGAAGGGTCGATGTTGACCGTGGTATCCGCAAAGCAATACACTTTGTTCTTCAGGACCATTAGATAGAGCCCTGATACGTACTCGACATCATCACGTGTCCCGATTATTTGAAGGGCGGGACGAAGCGTTTCAGGGTAGAGCCGCGTGAGGCCAGAGACCAGGCCGTCGGCGTGTCCAAGATGAACGGACATTGCACCGAAAACTGTGGGATCCAGCATCTGTTTCCGGGCCTCTGTTAGCGTCATGCCCTTGCGCTGTCTGAGATGGTAAAGTTCCTGCACGTACTGCTCCAGATTCTCAGATGTAGCTGGGTCTTCAATTGTGAGTCCCGGCAGATCGAGGTTGAGTTTGCGCAGCCCGGCCTCAATTTCAGACTTGCTGCCGATTACGATTGGGTGAGCGATGCCCTCTTCGAGTAAAATTCGAGCGGCATGAAGGATCTTTTCCTGCGTGCCTTCCGGGAATACGATTCGTTTGGGATCGGATTTCGCATTCTGAATGGTTGTGCGGATAACCTCGCGTGAACCTCCAAGGCGCTTTTCGAGCGTTTTTTCGTATTCATCCAGGTCGATGGCCTGTCTTGCGACCCCTGTTTCCATCGCCGCGGCTGCGACGGCAGGGGCAACCCAAAACAGGACTCGAGGATCCAGGGGCTTTGGAATCAGGTAGTCCGCACCGAACTCGAGCTTTTCGAGCCCATAGGCGTTGAGCACAGATCTGGGAATCGGTTCGTGCGTGAGTCTGGCAAGTGCATGGGTGGCTGCGATTTTCATTTCTTCGTTTATCCCAGATGCCCTCACATCGAGCGCGCCCCGAAAGATGAATGGAAAACCCAGTACGTTGTTCACCTGGTTCGGGTAATCTGATCTCCCAGTAGCGAGTATAACGTCTTCCCGGGTACCCAAAGCGAGGTTGTATTCGATTTCTGGATCAGGATTCGCCAATGCGAATACGATTGGATTCGGAGACATGGACTTAAGCATATCGGGTGCAAGCGCATCCTTAACTGACAGGCCAATGAAGACGTCCGCACCCTTCAACGCGTCACCCAGTGACCTCGCCTCTGTGTCTACCGCGAATTGCTGTTTGTGTTCGTTCATCCCTTTCTCGCGGCCTTTGTATATCACGCCACTGCTGTCGCACATAATGAGGTTGGTCTCGCGAACTCCCAGTTTGAGATGAAGCTTGGCGCAGGCTATTGCAGCCGCTCCGGCGCCGTTGTAGACGACGCGAACGTCTTCGATATTCTTGCCGGCGATTTTCAGCGCGTTGAGCAGTGCCGCCCCGGAGATGATCGCAGTGCCGTGCTGGTCGTCGTGAAAGACCGGGATGTTCATTTCCTCTCTGAGCCGACTTTCTATAAGAAAGCTCTCGGGAGCTTTGATGTCCTCCAGATTAATACCACCAAACGTAGGCTCCAGCAACTTGACTGTCCGGATGATCTCTTCCGGGTCCATGGTATCCAATTCGATATCGAAGACATCGATGTCCGCGAATCGTTTGAACAGGACGGCTTTGCCTTCCATGACGGGTTTTGCCGCAAGCGCACCAATGTTTCCAAGACCCAGGACCGCACTGCCGTTCGTAATTACCGCTACCAGATTACCGCGAGCGGTGTAAGAATAAGCCAGTTCAGGATTTTTCTCGATTTCGAGACATGGTGCGGCCACACCGGGTGTGTAGGCAAGTGAGAGATCTCTCTGCGTGCTGAATGGTTTGGTTGAAACCACTTCGATTTTTCCCGGTCGGCCGGATTCGTGATACTCGAGTGCGTCTTCGCTATAGTTGGACATGCATTATTCCAGGTTTGGCGATGTAGATTGCGCTGTACTTCGCGATTGATTCAGATCCTTATTTTGTTCGGAGACGGCACGGATCCGGAGATTCAGTTCTGATGTGTCGGCAGATCGACACGTACCGAAGCCCCCTGACAAGGATTTCCTGTAATAACGTGTATTCGTTTGAGGTGCACCTCTGCGACGAAAGAAACAATCGTGGCTGCGCCCTCTCTGTGCACACAGATTCCACCGGTGTGATCTGACAGGATGTCACTTATCTCTTCCACGCTCTGCGGTCTGCACTTTCTGTAAAGTTCACGGGCAGTGCCGAGCCTGGGACACACGGTATCCGGATCAACGGCGTGTCCGGCAAGTTCGGCGTCCAAATAGCAATTGGTATGAAGCAGCAAATTCGATGCGCCATGATCCTCCGGCGTCTGGACGGCAATATCTTCCGAACCCACTTCAATGTTCGCGAGGCTCCCTGCCCGATCGGCGACCACATAATTCATTGCAGAGCAGCTTGGAGTAGCCTGGAGCAGGGTGACACAATCATTTGCGGAACGACAGGACAGTAGCAGGCGAGATAACATTGGATAAAGCAGACCCTCGGCACGCCAACCGGGACTGGGGAGACTGTTCGCGCCGAGAGCAAGATGCGTGTTCATGCCCGGACGACCCACAGAGCCTGCCAGGGACCAGTAAATAAATGGCAACTCCTCATCCGGCCTTCCTCTGATGATCGCGCCGCAGTCCATCCATCCAGTCCAGTCATCCCCATTCCACCCAAGGTAAACGCCATTAGGCGTGTTCAGGGCATGGCTCGAACACGCGTCTGGTTCCTCTTCCGGTGCATTCCAGATGACTCGCTTCCAGACATTCAGGTCAAGGTGCGCGTTGATCAGGAATACATCGCGAAAGGAAATGCCTGCTCCTTGGGCAATACCCTCCATCTCCTCGATCAGCCTCGGGGCGACTTCCCGACAATGGTCGACCGTGTGTTCGAAATCTTGCCAACTGGTCTCATAGGGATCCTTTCCGATGCGATCGCGCATTGCTTGCGATGTGCGGCGAATTCTATCCGCCAGCTGGCGTCCGTGGGAAATCCCCATTTCGCGAGGCGTACCCGCGATGTCGATCATGGGGTAGTTCATACGCGTGACTTCCCTTGTGTTTGCGTACCCGTAGAGCAATGTATACTCGTCTTGGCGTTAAGACCAGGATCCTCGCGCCATGATGCCTCCGTCGACGCAAAGCGAATCACCTGTAATGAAAGAGGCATTCTTGCCCGCGAGGAAAAGCACGGCTTGCGCAATATCATCCGGTTTGCCGAGTCGGCCTACCGGATGAGCCTCCGCCAGTTTTCTGCGAACCTCTCCAGCGTTTCCGCCGGATGCCTCGACCACTTCGTCCAGAAGAGGAGTGTCGATGGTTCCGGGGTTGATGGCGAGCACCCGAATCTTATCCTCGGCATATTCGAGTGCCAACTGACGAGTAAGGGAAAGTATCGCGCCTTTGCTGGCGGCATAGGCGGGAACACCCTTCATAGACTGCAACCCCTGCACACTCGCAGTGTTGATGATGACCCCACCTCCACGGGATTTCATAGATGGGATGCAGAATTTGGTCATCAGGAAAAAGCTCTTGAGATTGACTGCCAGAATCCGGTCCCACTGTTCCTCGCTGACTTTGTGAGCCGGGAGATAGCTGTCTGTAGGCTGGATGCCTACATTGTTGCAGAGGACATCCACGCCTCCTGACTCAGAGTTCACCGTTTCGACCAATTTCTCACATTCTGAACCCAGTGACACATCCGTCCGCTGAAAGCAGATGGACCCACTCAGTCCTTCTCCATCTGTTTCGATCTGTTTGCCCGCGGATTCGTCGATGTCTGCGCAGAACACGCCGGCGCCTTGCTCGGCGAATGCCAGACAGATTCCTCTACCAATGCCTTTGGCTCCACCGGTGACGATTACGGATTTGTTGTGAAACTCAGACATTTCTGTTTCCTTTCAATCGGGACCAGCTCGTTAGTACTGTCCAAAGCGGTCCTGTTACACAGGTTACAAGTGAAATATACCGTTTATACCTGCCCGAAGGCAAAGACGCTTTGGCCTGACTCGACTATGACTGTCCAACATAAGACATTTTGTCCTTGATTTGGAAACCAGGGATCTGCATCGTATCACTGAAGCAGAATCGATATTGTAAATATTCCGATCTCAAACTCTCTGGAGGACTCATGAAGCTGACCGAAGATCAGATAGGGCAGTTCGAGAACGAGGGCTATCTGGTGGTAAAGGGAGCGTTGACCCAGGACGATTTGCTGCCCATCATAGAGGAGTACACTGCATATATCGACCAGCGAGCGAAACAGATGTATGATGCCGGGGAGATCAGCGACCTGTATGAAGATGAACCGTTCGACAGAAGGATCTGGAAGATCAGCCGTGACTGCCTGGATCTTTATGGTGAGCTGGATATCATGAAGTTGCGTGGTAAGGCCATATTCGATTTTCTTCGCAACGAGAATCTGATGGATGTTGTTGAAGGACTGGTTGGACCGGAAATTACATGCAGCCCGATTCAGCATGTTCGTGCAAAACTCCCCCAGGGCGTCAAGGATGACCAGGTGATTCCATGGCATCAGGATGCAGGGGTGACACTGGAGGAAGCGGATGCGTCATTCATTCTGACCGTTTGGCTACCGGTGACAGAGGCGGACGTTGAAAACGGGTGCCTGGAAGTGATACCCAGAGTAAAGGGGCTGAAGACTCATCACAAAGGGCCCATTGGTACGACTATTTTGCCCGAACTGATGCCAGAAGTCGAAGGCGTTGCCCTTCCGGTGAGCCCGGGAGATCTCATTTTAATGCACAAGGAAACGCCGCATCGTTCCACACCCAATGTGAGCCAAACCGTGAGGTGGAGCATTGACCTGCGCTACCAGCCATCGGGTACGCCTACCGG
>CAVOEZ010000120.1:0-8925 GCA_963694355.1 Latescibacteria bacterium UBA2968
GGTGAATATCCGGGGCTCCAGTGGCTTTTCCAGGGGAATCGGGAGCAGGGTGCTGATGCTCCTGGATGGCTTTCCTGCGCTCTCGGCCGATAACGCAGATGTGAAGTGGGACGCTATTCCGGTAGACCAGATCGAGCGTGTAGAAATAATAAAGGGTGCCGGTTCGGCACTCTACGGAACGGGCGCGCTGGGTGGCATTGTCAACGTAATCACACGCAACCCTTCAGCGAGGCCGGAGACACGCTTTCGAATTCTGGCAGGCGTTTACAGCGATCCGGTTCATCCCGAGTGGGAATGGGCATCCGGCAAACGACTCTTCGAGAACCTGGATGTCACGCACAGTTCAACATCGGGGAAATTAGGCTACATCCTCGGTCTGGGCCAGAAGTGGACCAACGGATTCAAGGAAAATGGCTGGCACAGAAGATACAAGGGGTATGGGAAATTCAAATACGCCTTTACGCCTACCTCGAACCTAACTGCGACACTGAATTGGGCCAGGGACGACCACGGTGTATTTGTACAGTGGAAGGACCGAAACGAACCGCTTGAAGTCCCGCTATCGAGCAAAGGAGACAAGACGGTTTCTGGGAAACTCCATCTGAACCTTTCCTATTATCTCCTGGCAAGTCCAGTAATTGGATACCGGGTCAGATCGTTCCTCTACCGAACTGAATTTAACAATCGTGTAGGCGGAGCTACCTCCTCTGCGGCCTATAAGTTTGGTCAGGAATTCCAGACAGACCTGCAAAAGGGTGAAGACCTGTCATTGACCGCCGGCCTGGAATGGATCGCCGACCGTGTAGATTCGTCACCTACCCTGTTCGGTCGACACAGTGGGCTGAACCTGGCCGCGTATATGCAGGCGGAACTGCTGGCGACAAATAAACTGGGGATCTCGGCCGGTTGGAGATTCGATCGTTACCGTACGGATGACCGCCCTGCCGAGATTCAGTTTAGTCCCAGACTCGGGCTGACCTACAAGATGACACCGACCAACTCGCTCCGCACGACACTCGGGTGGGGATTCCGCGGTCCCTCCATAGCAGAAATCTACACCAACGCTACCTTTTCGGCCGTACCTATCGCCCCCAACACTGATCTGGTGGCCGAGCGAAGCCTATCCTATGAGATTGGGCTCAACAACAGATCCCTTTCCTGGTTGCGCCTGGACGCTGCAGTTTTTTGGAGTCGTTATCGGGATCTGGTGGAAGCCAGACCTGATGTCACCGGAGTCGTAAGCTTTCGCAACGTGTCAAAAGGTAGAATTTCAGGAGTTGAAGCAAGCCTGGTCGCCTCGTGGCGGATTCTTGACTTCGATGCAGGGTACACCTTTATGGATGCGAAAGAAAACCTCCCATCGGGTGACCAGCCCTTGCCATACAGACACCGGCACATCTCCTCCTCTGGTCTTAAAGCTCGGCTAGGCGCAATTAGCTCGGAGTGCAGGTTTACTTACAAAAGTAAAATCGAAAAGGCTTCCGGATTGTTTCCGGAAGGCACAAGAGACCTGATTCCAGTATATTTGATTGACCTGTCTTTTGGGTATAAAATCGGCCACCTGGATTTCACGCTGAAGGTTCACAACCTTACCGAATACAATTACGCCAGAGTCGAGCGAAATCTGGGAACTCCAAGACGATTTTCTATAGGAATTTCAGGAACATATTGATCAAGTAATCATAATTATTTATTGGTGGTGCGGTACAATCTCAAAAAAAAGGATACGTTATGCTGAGAAATCTTACCTTGCTAGTCTCACTGGTTGCGGTTGTGTCGTTGGCTACACCCGCCCATGCAATCGTTGGACTTTCCCTGAAACTGGGAGGTGTATTCATTCCGGATGGTCGCAAACCAGGTATTCTTGTCCAGGCAGAAGTAGGGCCCTTGAGCCCGTTCGCGGAATTCTACAAGAAATCCGGAATTTCCACATTTAATTCAGGTGCCAATTTCGTACTCAGGTCTCCATCTCCTCTACTATCCCCCTATGCAGGGGCCGGTGCAGGTCTTAGCCGGTCTTCTGGCCTCGGAACCTCTTCCACCAAAGCAATGGCCAACGTGCTGGTTGGAGCAGATGTAAAGTTGCCCGGTACGGTCTCCTTTTTTGGTCAGGCTAAATACATCTACACATTTGGAACCTCAACTCTGAAGGTAAGAGAATTTGCCATACAGGCGGGCCTGCGATTCTATTTTGGCATATAAATTTCACCCTAAAACACATTTGAACAAAGGGAGATTGAGATGAAAGCGATTCAGGTATCCCAGCTTGGGGGCCCAGAAGTACTGCAGCATACGGACGTTGAAACACCGGTACCCGGCAAAGGTGAAGCACGAGTGAAACTTGAGGCAATCGGCCTGAATTACATAGACACATATCATCGCACGGGTTTGTATCCGCTGGATCTCCCCTTTGTGCTCGGCCTGGAAGGTGCGGGTATCGTGGATGAGGTCGGCGAAGATGTAGAGGAATTTAAACGCGGAGACAGGGTGGCATACGCCGGGGTACCCGGCTCCTACGCCGAATACGTGGTCGCCCCTGCTGGAAGGCTGATTTTGCTTCCCGACGGTGTCGACACACGCACGGGTGCCGCAGCGATGCTGCAGGGTATGACCTCTCACTATCTTTCGCACAGTACTTACCCCTTGAAAAAGGGAGACACGGCCCTGATCCACGCTGCAGCCGGCGGTGTAGGCCTGATCCTCGTCCAGATGGCCAAACTGAGGGGTGCCAAAGTGATCGGTACCGTGTCGTCGGAGGAAAAAGCGCTGCTTGCAAAAGGGGCCGGTGCGGATGAGATTATCGATTATACGGAACAGGATTTTGAAGAAGAGGTGAAACAACTCACAAATGATATCGGCGTCACCGTGGTGTATGACTCGGTCGGCAAAACTACCTGGGAAAAGAGCATGAATTGTCTCTGCCCCAGAGGTTACCTTGTCCTTTTCGGAAATGCGAGCGGTCCTGTTCCTCCCATCGATCCCCTTTTGCTTACCCAAAAGGGATCGATCTTCCTGACAAGACCCACCATGATCAGCTATACGAGCACGCGGGAGGAGCTAGTGGAGCGGGCAGGTGATTTGCTTGGCTGGATCGGCTCTGGTAAACTGGATATTCGGATCGACCGTGAAATTCCCCTGGCCCAGGCGGGCGAGGCGCACCGCGCCCTGGAAGCCCGTGAGACGAAAGGCAAAGTCCTGCTTATGCCCTGAGCTGAATAGCCACACGATCCCATTTGAGTGAAGCCTGCCGAATACCATGATTCGGCAGGTTTTTTTGCTCATTTCCTAAAACATTGTAATTATGCATTTTACGATAAATATTTAATTTTTTTGTAAATAATTCACCAAACATCTAAAGATTCATCAACTGCCTGCCGATAAACTGAGAGAGGGCAGGAACATTCCCTCCGTGATGCCGAAGCTGCCGACACTGTTTTTTCAGCAATTCTCTAACGATGGGTCGTTACATATGGACCACATGAATATGAAGTGGCTTCAAACGGAGCTTTCAATACTTTTTTCCCAACTTACAGGAGAGGGGGTTGACTTATCAGCGGAAGAAACGCTGCATATTGTCCTGGCAATGAAGAGGACAAAACCGGGACATAGTGCGAACACGATTCACCTGTAGACAGTAAGCATAGCCGAATCAATTCGAAAGTAGGGAATTATGCCAACAGGAATAAGTCAAACAGTAATCAACCCCGCCGCTCTTACCCAGCGCAGCACACCTGAGTCTACTCAGAATCAGGGAAGATCGCGGGAGCCTGTAGCAGCAACAAGTGAAAACCCTCAGACCGTACTGGCAACCCGTGGTGACGAGCTCGTAAGAGCGCCCGAACCAGAACCGGGAGTCCAGGCGGCGCAGAACCAGCTGCCGGCAGCGTCCACCGGCGCAGTCGGTTCCGGTGGAAGTGAGCCCGCTGGAAATCCGGCCGTTTCTCAGCCACCCACCGATGCTCGCGGACTTCAAGACTTAGGCATTGGTGGCAATTTTGATCTGGTAGGTTGAGACGCGAGGCAAAGACATAGAAGTTGACTGCAGTACTATTTGAAGGGAACGCGGAACCCTTGGAATGGAGTCAACGGAAATTCGGAGCCACGTGGAATTCGTTGAGTTCACGTCGAAACTTTGATCACGTTTGGTAGGGTAGTGACATGCCGATATTCATATCTCGTTTTTCGCCAGACAGGTCTCTGGTAGGAAATTTTCTTTCCACTCGCACAAGGCGAGAGAAGGAAAGTGAGCCCGAAAAAGCCCCCCGACAGAGGGACCGCCTCGAGCTATCCGATCGCCAGCAGACCGCACCCACCTCGGAAACCAAACGGGCGAATGCGCCTGACGCATCCCCGCCCGTAACGGATTCCAAGGCGACCGAAACCCGGAACAACGGGCAAAGCGCCGCCGCAAAAGCTCCCGCAACGCTAAGCATTTCAGACTCAGTTCAGCTCCGCAGGAAAGAATCATCAGATTCCGAATCTTCGGTGGGCTCCATTCGTCCTCCTCAAGAGGCAGCATCTTCTCCCCTGGTCTTGCGACTCGGTGAGATCCTCGGGGGTGCCGAACCGGCCGGAGATGTGTCTGTTGAAGAATCGGACAACCGTAACTTCCTCTTGTCCATTCAGCAGGAAAACGGATCTGCTTCTCGAAGTGCAACTGCGGAACGATTGGGGGCATTTATAACCCGTCTGGACGCGCTCACCGAGACCGATGCTGGATCGTCGGATGAGGCCGCAGCCGAAAGACTGGCCGACACATCAGAAGTTTCGGCCCTTGCTCCAGAGCCGGAACCATCGCTGTCAAACTCTGTGGTTGTCCCACAGGTCGAGGCCTTGCCTCGCGAAATTCAGGAGCAGGAACTCCAGAAGGACATTCGGGCGATTTCCTCAGGATTACAGGGCGATGCGGCAATTGAAAGCCGGAGAAATGTTGAAGCGGCTGCCGAGAATGCCCAGAGAGGTCAATCCAGGGGTCAACGCCAGGAAGTTCGTGAAAATCAGACCGAGATCCGCTCGCTTCAATCGGATCGACGTCATCTGCAGCAGAATGTTCAGAAAACGGACCAGGCGATCCGGCAGATCCAGAATCGGAACAGTCGGCTCAATAACAGTTCGAGTTCATCGGCTGCAACCGGTACGTCCCTGGACATTCTGGCACAGTGACAGCAGTGTAAAGAACCAGTTTCAAACAGGTTTGGAACCGCCTGCGCCCGAAATGGTTCCGAGACGGTGTGACATTTGGAGTGGCGCATCGTCCGCCACTTGTCATTCGCAAGTGGTACTGATTGGTCAGACCCTCCTTCCCTCACCGGGGAAGGGGGGTCTTTTGTGGTTGTGTTCTGATGCGTGCAGTGTTATTGTCATTTGTAGATTTGATCAATCCTTGACCTGCACACGGAGGCAAAAATGGAAAAGCGCCGTTATGGGAACACTTCTGAAGAACTCTCCATAATCGGATTTGGTGGCATCGTAGTAAAAGACACTGAACCTGAGGAAGCATCGCGACTGGTGGCCAAGGCCGTCAATGCCGGCGTGAACTATTTCGACGTTGCGCCTTCCTACGGCAACGCTGAATCTTGCCTGGGCCCAGCGCTGGAACCATTCAGAAATGATGTTTTTCTAGCTTGCAAGACCGGCAAAAGAGACAAAGCCGGCGCCAGGGATGAGCTCGAGAATTCCCTCGAACTCCTGCGAACCGACCACGTGGATCTCTACCAGCTTCACGGTATGACATCCAAAGAAGACTTTGATCAGGCAACTGGACCGGGAGGAGCGTTGGAATACTTCGTTGAGGCCCGGGAGAAGGGCATGATTCGTCACATAGGTTTCTCCGCCCATTCCTCCGAAATCGCGCTTGCCCTGATGGACCAGTTCGAATTCGCCTCGGTTCTCTTCCCGGTAAACTGGGTGAATTATTTCGAGGCAGACTTTGGACCTGCGGTTGTAGCAAAAGCACAGGAGAAAGGAATGGGCCGCCTTGCGCTAAAAGCAATGGCAAAAAGCAAGCTTCAGCAAGGCGCGGAGCGGCAATACTCGAGATGCTGGTACGAGCCGATCGATGAACCCGAGCTGGCATCACTCGCCCTTCGATTCACCCTCTCACAACCCGTAACAGCAGCCATCCCTCCTGGAGAGCCGACACTGTTCGAAATGGCCCTCGATCTGGCTGAATCTTTCACACCTGTCACGGAAGAGGAAATCGCCAGATTGAAGAAGGCAGCAGGAGAGAATACCCCCCTCTTTGAACTCTCAGCCGCGTAGGGAATATTAAAACCTGGAATCGAGGGGCGTCCGATTGAGTCGGGTGCCCCTTTGACTATGGATCGAGAAATGACCCCGAAATTCAGCGTGATTATTCCCACCTACAACCGGGCGAGTTATTTGCGCCAGTCCCTGGAATCGGTATTCGCGCAGACTTACAAAAATACCGAGGTGATCGTCGTCAATGACGGTTCGGATGATAACACGAAGAGGTCCTGAAACCCTTCTTTGGGCAGATCAAATATTTTAAAAAGGAGAATGGAGGGAAGTCGTCTGCGGTCAATCTTGGAATCGAAAATGCGACAGGCGACTTTGTCTGGATATTTGATGATGATGACCTGGCTTGCGAAGACAAGGTGGACCGACACCACGAACTGTTCGTCTCACATCCTGATGCCGAATACACCTTCTCCGCATATCACACTTTTGATGAAAGCAATATCGACGCTCCCCTGAAGAAGATCGAAGTTCCGACACACCCGCCCGGAGACATCCTTCGAAAATTACTGCTGACCAGAAACTTTATCTGTGGCGTAAGCGTGATCGCGAGACGGGCGTGTTACCAGAAGACGGGACCCTTCGATGAAGCCCTCTACCGGTCTCAAGATTATGACATGTGGATCCGGTTGGCGCGCCATTTCCACGGATATCCCATCGTCGAATCAACAGTCCAGGTCAGGGAACACAGCGGAGCAAGAGGTTCACGTGTCGACAGATTCAATGCGGATGAAATGGGGAAAAAACAGCACCATTACCATCGCCTGGTTTTCAGTAAGGTTTACAGAGAGATTTCGCTTGAGCAGATCTTCGGTGAGTTGGCAAATCCCACGGACCTCGTGAACGCGCTTGTTGAGCGGATCTGGATGATGGCCAAACGATTACTTGTTGAAGAGGTCGACAAGGACCTGGACCATATTCGACGCATATTCGAATCCGGTTCAGGAATGAAACTGACGCCGGTTGCCTGCAGCTGCTTCACCTTTCTCGCATCCGTGTTTAAAGAGAAGGGACAAAGTGAACGGTCTGGCGCTTTCGATGATGTGGTAGCCCGCTTCGCCACGAACTCCTTCAGTCTAGAAAAGCCCATCGGCGCTGCAATTTGGGATTCAGCGGAAGTGTCCTTCAAACAGCAGGGGCACGCAACGACCCGTTGAACCTGGGCTGGAAATTCCCTTTCCCAGTATCGATTGGATTACCGGAAGTTCATCCAACACAGGAGTCGCACATGTCTGGTGTAGAGGAAATCCAAACACATTACCCTCTGGGTGAAGGGCAGATCGCCGATTTCAGGACGAATGGGTTTGTAAGACTCTCATCGGTGCTGTCCGACGAAACTCTTCACCATTTTGGAACGGAAATCACAAAAAACGTTTCGCAGTTGAACAAGCAAACCCTGCCCCTTTCAAAGCGCACGACATACAAGAAGGCATTCATCCAAATTATCAACCTCTGGAAGAAGAGCGAGGTGGTGAAGGAATTCGCTTTCGGTAAACGTTTGGCTAGAATCGCAACGGAACTCATGGACGTTTCTGGTGTCCGAATCTACCATGACCAGGCCCTTTACAAGGAGCCCGGAGGTGGATTTACACCCTGGCATGCGGATCAGTTTTATTGGCCATTCGCATCAGAGAAGTGTTGCTCAGTGTGGATACCCCTCCAGGATACACCATTGGAGATGGGGCCCTTGGCATTCTCTAAGGGAAGTCACCGTTTCAACTTCGGCAGGAATATGAACATAAGCGACGAAAGCGAAGAGAAAATTCAGGCAGCCCTGGATGGCGAAAACTTCCCATATGTCGAGGAAGGATTCGAACTGGGCGAAGTCAGTTTTCACTGCGGTTGGACATACCACCGGGCCGCGGGAAACAGTACAGATCGCCCACGACGAGCCATGACGATGATATATATGGACAAGGATATGAGATTGAAGGAAGCCGACAACGAACATCAGAAGCCGGAAATTTGGTGTCCCGGTGTAGCCGTGGGTGAGATCATTGAGACAGATGTGACACCTGTGCTGTATGACTCTCGAATCTGTGATTCCGGTAGGTGAAATTACAGGTAGGAGTAAAAAAAGGGAATGTTGAGGAAATTAGTTGATGATCTGAATTTTTATGGACTTCGGTGAGGTCGGGCAGACGTGCTCACACACACCACACCCGATACAACCATCCTCCTGCACAACAATCGGCATGGCTTCTTTCGCCTCGATCGCTGAGTCGCCAACCGGACACAAATCCGCACAGATTCTGCACGGCTCTTCCTCCGTTCGGATGCAGCTTGCTTCATTCAGAACCGCCAGCCCAATACGAATCTCCTCACGATGCACAATTTGTAGCGCTCCGCTCGGGCATACACTCATGCAGGCCAGGTCATCGCAAACCACACATGGTTGGTGTATGGGATCAATATAAGGTGTGCCCTCAAGTTCTTTCTGTTGCGCCTTCAGGGGCAGAATCGCGTTCGCCGGACAGGCCTCGATGCAACTTCCACATCTATGACAGGTTTCGAGAAACGCCTCCTCTCCCAGAGCGCCGGGTGGCCTTAGAAAAGGTCCTTCCTTCATACCTGTGGATTCGAGTTGACCCTCTACGAAGTCTGCGGCCGGCTCTACGACTCTTCTCAAGACTTCTCGAAAAAAGGCTCTTCTGTCCTGCGACTGCA
>CAVOEZ010000121.1:0-8884 GCA_963694355.1 Latescibacteria bacterium UBA2968
CATTTCACCGGATAGAAGCAAAATACGGTTATGACAAATACAGTGGCGGGTGTCATATGGTTCCGAATCACGCGGTTATCATCCTCGCCTTGCTTTACGGAGAAGGCGATTTCCAGAGATCATTGAGGATCGCCAACACGGCCGGCTGGGATACCGACTGCAACTCAGGAAATGTGGGCTGTCTCCTCGGCATCTTGAATGGACTCGAGGGAATCGACTCTGGACCCGACTGGCGGGGTCCCGTGGCCGACCGCATCTACAAAATCTCCGCCGACGGTGGCAACGCCGTAACCGACGCCGTTCGCGAAACCTACCGCATCTGCCGCCTGGGACGATCGCTCCTGGGGGAAGCGCAGTTGCCCGCACCAAAGGGGGGTGCGCGCTTCAGCTTCTCCCTTCCTGGTTCTCTCCAGGGGTTCGCGCCTCACCCGGACTGTACGGACACGGTCACGCGGTTTAATACCGGGCGGGCGCTGGAAATCCACCTTTCAGGAGTAACTCCCGGTGAACCTGCACACATCCGAACCCCCGTTCACGCTTCGCCCGACGAAATGAACACGCCCGGATACCGAATGGTGATGTCGCCCACGCTGTATCCCGGGCAAACAGTATCTGCTCAGGTCCACCTCAACGCGAAGTCCGAGGGCTCTGTCCAGATCGCTCTGGCAATTGAAACTTTCCCGAAAGTCAGCGGCGCCTCATCACCTCTGCATCAGAGTGAATTCGCCGAACTGGACCTTGGCCAGAGCCACTGCCTCACGTGGCGAGTGCCGGACACGAACGGTCTTCCAATCACCTCTATCGGTTTCATCTGTTCGGCTGAGCAACCCACTTCACGAACAATCAAAGTCGACGCCCTGGATTGGTCGGGGGTTCCCTCCTGCGCATTCACGGGCCTGGGCTGGACGGATGGAATCGACCGGGTGAAAAACCCTGAAAGCCATCGATTCGAACTCATTCACGACGAGGGCCGGGGTATCTACATCACAGGTGCGCAGGACTGGACTGACTACCGATTTTCCGCCAAAGTCGCACCCCATATGGCCAGCGAATCCGGCATTGCCCTCCGAGTTCGCGGAATGAAGCGCTTTTATGCGCTCCTGTTGTGCTCAGACCAGACGCTGCGCCTTCTGAAAGCCTACGACCAGGACGAAATTCTTGCCCAAAGCACCTTCGCCTGGGAACCTGACAGGGAATACGAACTATCTCTAACCGCCAAAGGAGACAACCTGCTCGCCGGAATTGATGGGAATACAGTCTTCGAGGTCGCAGATCCGGATCTACCCGCGGGAGCCATCGCACTCGCAACCAGCGAGGGTCGCACCGCCTTCAGCAACGTCACCATCGAACCCATCTAGTTAGCCTCAATCACCACGACCCATCCACCGGTTTGCTCCCCCTTCCCTCGTAGGGAAAGGGGCCGGGGGGTTAGGTCATCTTCGAAAGGAAAAACGATCAACTTCCGCCACGAAGTAATCGACGCCGATCCCCCGGGTGAACACATCGACATTACCCTCATAGCCGACGTAGATGGCGATGGTCGTCAGGACATCATCATTGGCGGTAAACAGGGCGACGCCAACCTGTGGTGGTACAAGAATCCCGGTTGGGAGCGCCACATAATGGCCGTCTCGCCAAATCTTGAAGCTGGCGGCGTTGTCCTGGACATCAACGGAAACGGACGTCCCGACGTCGTCGTCGGAATGCAAATCCACGGCAACGAACTCTACTGGTTTGAGAATCCGCCTGATCCTACCCAAACCTGGCCACGTCACGTGATCGAGGACAGATTCGACAAGTATCACGACCAGACAATTGGTGACATCGATGGAGATGGAAAACCCGAGCTCTTGATCGCTTCCCAACAAAGCGGGATTGTCGCTTACTACGATATCCCGGAAGACCCGACAATTGCCCCCTGGCCGCGCGATTGTTGCCACATCCTTGCCGACGACATGCCAGGAATCGAAGGCCTTGTCATAGTCGACCTGGATGGCGACGGCCAAAACGAAATCCTTGCCGGTCCAAACATCTTCCGGTCCACCGGGAACGGACACTGGAGTCGATCATCCTTCGCCACGGACTTCGTAATGACTCGTGTCGCCGTGGCAGACCTTGACAGGGACGGCGAATTGGAAATCGTCCTGAGTGAAGGGGGAAGTCATCCCGGTCGCCTGGCCGTCTGCAAGGCGCCAAATTGGGAACCGAAAGTCTTGATCGATGACCTCTTCCATCCTCACAGCCTCGAGATCGCCGACTTCAATGGTAACGGCACACCGGACATATTTGTCGGAGAAATGGGCTTGGGAAAGAACCCGAATCCAAGAATGTTCATTCTGGCGAACCGAGGGGACGGCGAATTCGAAACGGTTGTGATACAGGAAGGAATACCCATCCACGAGGGTAAGGTCGGTGACCTCACAGGCAACGGCCGTCCCGACATCATCGGAAAACCGTATCACCCTGAACGTCACATAGACGCCTGGTTCAACGAATCGGAAACCGGATCATCCTTAACTCCCGAGAACCGTATATGACAACTGCAGACGAGACCGCAACAGGTCCCCTTGAGGTGTGCAAAGAAAACCCGAGGTATTTTGCGAGGCCGGATGGCAAACCGTTCTACTTGACAGGATCTCACACCTGGGCTGCGCTCCACGACAGATTGATGGAAGAAACCCCAATCTTCGATTACACTGCCTGGCTCGACTTTATGGAGCGGCACAACCACAATTTCCTTCGCCTCTGGGCCTGGGAGCACGCAACGTGGATGCAGTTCACAAGAAGGAGAGTGACTTACGGCCCGAACCGATACAAGCGCACGGGTCCGGGTGAAGCCCTCGACGGCGGCCCAAAGTTCGACCTGGAACAATTCAACGAAGACTTCTTCGACCGCCTGAGGTCCCGAGTCATTGCAGCTGGAAAACGCGGAATATATGTCGGCGTAATGCTGTTCCAGGGGTTCAGTCTTGACAAGCGTGGAAAGAAGGACGATGGAGAAAATGCCTACAACGGTCATCCGATGCACGCAGCAAACAACATTAACGGAATCGATGGAGATCCTTACGGAAACGGAACGGGACACCAGGTACATACCCTCGAGGTGCCCGACATCACGGCCTTGCAAGAGGACTTCGTGCGGAAGACGATCGACGCTCTGAACGATCAAGATCATGTCTTGTGGGAGATCTCTAACGAAAGCCACGCTGAATCCGTGGAATGGCACTACCACCTGATTGATCTGATCCACGACTACGAGAGCACAAAGCCGAAACAGCATCCGGTCGGAATGACGGGTGCACCGATTCGGAACGCCCCATTGTTTGAAAGTCGGGCAGACTGGATCTCACCCGTCGGCAGGGAGTATAGGAGCGATCCCCCTGTGGGCGATGGGAGCAAGGTGATCATTTTCGACACCGACCACGCCGGCCACGCGGACCCCAACCCGAAGTGTCCGTGGCGCTGTTTCACGAGGGGTTTGAACTTCATCGCAATGGACAATTACATGTGACGCGCGGTGGGGTTCACCCTCCGCACCGGACCCGGAATGGGACGCCATCCGTCGGCAAATGGGATACACACTGAAGTTTGCAGAGCGATTGGATCTCACAAAGACGGTCCCCAGGGGTGATCTTGCCTCTACCGGATTCTGCCTGGCCGATTCTGACAGCCAATATCTGGTGTACTTGCCCGATGGCGGCACGGTTGTGGTGGACCTGAGCGACACCACTCGGACCCTTTCGGTTGAGTGGTTTGATCCTGAAACTGGAACGAGTACGAATAGCGCGTCTATTGAGGGTGGCACAAATCATGAATTTAACGCTCCTTTCAATATTGATGCCGTCCTGTTCCTTGCAGCAAACTAAATCCACAGTGCAACTCCCGTGAGAATGCAGGAATTCAGGAATGAGATCCACGACAATGGCTTTCACAAGCACCGAGGAATCATGCCCTTTTAGAGGTTTCGACTATGGCACACAAGACTGACTAGGACCCCCACAGACAGTCTCAGAGTGTGAAGCTCTGGTATGATGGGGAAATCAAACAGGCCGATGAGGCAACCATCCCTGTATCCTGGATCGGCCCCCGAATGTCTACTGCCGTCTTCGACGGAATTCGGGCATACAGGAATGGGGGCAATGGCCAGTCTGTTCATGGCTCGTAACGGCAAGCTGGTCACTTCTCCGGTCACTGCAGACATCCTGGAGAGCATCACCAGAGACACCGTGATCGAGCTCTGCAGAGATCAGCTCCATCTCACCGTGGAGCAGCGGGAAATCGACCGTACGGAACTCTACTTCGCCGATGAAATATGGTTATGTGGCACGGGCTCGGAGATCATTCCTGTCGTGTCCGTCGACGGCTATCCGGTCGGATTAGGGTCTATCGGACCCATTACGCGTGATTTGTTGACGCTGTACGAAGAGGTCGTCCGTGGGAACGACAACCGGTATGAGGAGTGGCTAACGGCGGTGTGACGGGCGTCGCATTGGATAATGTCTCGATCTTCAGAGGAGAACAAATGATGAATTCGCGTGGGCAGATACCGGACTGGATTACATATCCTGGGGAACAGTGGAAAACCATATCGGTTTCAGAGGCAGGTTTCAACTCGGAAAAATTCGACTCAGTCATTGAAAGCACCAGTGCAAAAGGTGCGACCTTCGCGGGTGAAATCCACAACGACAACGAGTGGGGCGCTGTCCTCACGCGAGGGGGATACCTCGTTCACGCCTGGGGAGATCCCACCTACAGATTCCAGACGGCCTCGGTCGGAAAGGCGTTCACGCGAGCGGTTATTGGCCTTGCCGTAAAGGAAGGCCTGATCTCACCTGACGACCTTGTCAGCAAAACCTGGACTGGCGAAGGCCAGCTTTCGCACCCGCATAAGCTCCTGGACCAGGGTCACCACAAAACCCTCACCTGGCGACATCTCATAGGACCTCGTGACGCCGGTTATCATTCCGGCGGGTTCTCGGTAACGAACGGATTCTTCTGGCGCCAGGGATCGTACGCGCAAGGGATTCAAATCCCGGAGTGGTCTGCATTTACAGGCGACCCATTCTGCGACAACTACTCCCACGCTCCCCCCGGCACCGTGGAATGCTACAGCAGCGGGGGCATCTGGCGGCTCTCTCAGGCGCTGACCGTACTTTGGGATCAGGACATCAAAGAGGTTCTGGACGACAGACTGTTCAGCAAGATCGGAATCCAGGCTCGAAATTGGGACTGGATCGCCGGCAGGACGATCTTCGAGAACAAAACATTCTATCCCTCTATGCCCGGATACGGCGATTTTGTCGATCCCCCGTATGAATGCAACGGACACAAAGTCAGAGGTGGTGGAGGCTGGGCGATCATGAATGCGCTCGACCTTGCCAGATTCGGACTGCTGGTCGCTACCGGCGGGGTCTGGAATGGCGAACAGCTGATAGATTCCGAGTGGCTGCGCAGCCACGGAGGTGGCAATGGCAGCTTCGTATATGCAAGCCCCGAAACCTGTATCTCGATTGCAGTGGTAACCACGAAGGGCCTGCCCCCGCTCGATTCATTCAACGAACTTGTCGACGGCCCTGTATGTCAGTAATCGTATCTGCCGAAGACACTCCCCCCTCACCTACCACTGTCTTACTCCCCCTTCCCTCGTAGGGAAGCCTGTGCTGAGCGAAGTCGAAGTAGGGGCCGGGGGGCTAGGTCAGCGGTGATGGGTGGTGACCAAAACTTCGAACTGCCCCTACAAATACCATTGGAAGAGCAATATTTTATCATATCCGAATTCCATCTACTTCTCACTCTAGTCCAGTTCCCTCTTTTCACAACCCTGATCCAAGGTCTCCACAATGCAAACGAACATCTCAGACCGATACCCCGACTGGCAGCGCTTCCGTAAGAGCGTCACGCACCCAGCCACCATCTACAAACAGGATGATTTCGCCCGTGCTCGAATCAATATGGAACGACACGACTGGGCGAACACGGTTTTCGCGAAAAAGAAGCAAGAGGTCCAATTTATCCTTCGCCAGGGACCTGCGTTCCTGGAAAAAATGATCCCTTCGACCACCCCAACCTGTACACTGGGCTTCACGAACTGTCCGGTCTGTGAGGGCAACACCATCCACGGACAGTACAACTGGAAACCGGAAGATCCGGAGTTCCTCACCTGCACAACCTGTGCAACAGTGTATCCCAACGAGAAATTTCCGGAAGACATCGAATTTCGCGCAGACCGCCATGGAGGCGGTCAGGTCATCACCTACCACGGCGGATATACGTTCGATTTCCATGGATTCCACCTCAGGTCAAGTTGGTCTGGCCAAATTCGAGCGCGGAAAGTGGAACATATGGCGAAGCGGGCACAGACCCTTGCAACTCTGTATGCATTGACCGGAGATTTGATCTGCGGACACTGGGCGAGGGATATTCTGCTCAGGTTTGCCCACGTATATCCCAACTATCTGGTTCATTCGAGTTATGGAGACTGGATCGATCTGCCGCCCCACGTAGTGGCAGAAAACATGAACGATCTACCGGAAGACGAATGGACGATCCCACCAAACAAGCCGGACCGTACGCTTCATACGGGCTACTGGAGTGCGGGTCGCGCAATGGGGGTTGGTCTGGAAGGACATTTCGTTCGAAATGTGACGGTGGCTTATGACTTCATTCACGATCTGCTAACTGAAGACGAACGCCTGAAGATCGAGACGGACCTGTTGCTCGAAAGCACGGTCCTCCTGCTTGCCGACCCGGATCTGAACAACAAGAGTGTGGCAAATTTGTCTGCCGCGGGTTTGGTGGGAATGGCCGTGGGCGCTCCCTCTCTGGTAGATGCAGGCTCCAAAGGATTCTGGCATTTCGTGAGGAATTGGTATCTGCCGGATGGAACCACTTCGGAATCCCCGGCGTACGGATTTATGACCCTTGGTGGTCTGCTGGATTTCGGTGAAGCCCTGCACGGATACACCGCGCCTGCCGCCTACAGGGAATCAGAATCGCAACAATTGGATATCTATTCAGATCGCGATTATCGGTCCATCTATCGGGCATTGTATGACACACTGCTTCCGAATTTGAAATACCCTGCGTCAGCCGATTCCTATGTCCTCACTGAAATGAGTGCGCAATACGCGGAACTGATGGTTGCGCGATACAACTTGCCAGAGTACCGGGCGCTCCTGAAGAAAACGTTGGGCGGTCCGTTGGAGGATACCGGGGACGAATATGCGCTCTTTCATCGCCATCCTGACCTGGCGTTCAAGCCTGAGGATCGCATCTCTTTCAACGATCTGTTCTTTCCTGCGCTTCGGACCGGATATCTCAGGTCAGGTGATGACGGAATGAATGGCACTGTCATACTAGACGCATCCCACTGGGGTGTTCACCACCACAGGGATAGTCTCAATCTGACAATGTTTCAGGAGGGTCACGAAGTGCTGACGGATCTGGGTTATCTTTGGGATCGCCCGGACAAAGAACTGACCGTTCGAACGCCGGCACACAATCTGGTTGTCGTGGACGAATCGGAGCAGCTAACGAAAGACCGCCTGGGGAGTCTTCACCTTTTTGATGTCACTCCGAATGTCAAGGTGATCGAGTGCTCCTCCCGGGCATACGCCCAGACCGACCTGTATCGGCGAACCTGTATACTCATCGACCACGGAGAACACGGCTCATACCTTGTCGATATCTTCCGGGTATCGGGTGGTACGCGCCACGACTACGTCTTCCACGGTCCTGTCCCTCACTTCCAGCTCGATGGTATAGCGCTTCAGTCTTCGGGAGAGGACGGGCCCTACAATATTCGGAATATTCAGCGAGGATCATCTACAGATCCCTGGGCGCTAAGGTGGCAGATGGATCCGGAAGTTACCTTTTCCGCCTGGGCGTTAGCTGGAGATGGCGAGGAAATCATCATCGGAGAAGGCTGGGGCGAACGAGGCTGGGATGGTCGAGCCAACCCACCCGAGAAATGCGTGGATATACCTTATGTGATCAGACGTCGCTCGGGAACAGAGTTAGCATCAACCTTTGTGAGCATATTCGAGGTGACCCGTGATCGCCAATTGGTGATGGGCCTCAACCAGCTCAACGCCCCTGAAGGCGTAACCGCACTTGAGGTGGAAACCACGACTGGAACGGACGTCATTCTTGCTTCTCTCACCGCAGGGCAACGAAACGTCTTGTCCTCGAGAGGTCCTCTCGACTCGGACGGCAGGATTACTGTGGTAACCGACCAGTCTCTATATTTGGTCGAGGGTCAGAGTGCACGGATCGGTGAACATCAGATCAAGCTGGATCAAGGTCAACGGTCCGGCAGCATCCTGGAAATCGTTAAGGACAACGACAACTCGTATTTCTTGGTCGACAATATTCCCGCGCAGATCTTATCCGACTGCACCGGCAGATTTGTGCTGGTGGACGATGGGCTGTCGACCACAGGATACCAGATCAAGGCCGTCGAAACGTTGGGCACCGAAGTAAGGGTCTACACCAAACATCAAGGCGAAGGTTACGACATCGTAGCTGGCAAGACCTGGTCTCTCCCACTCTCTGCCCATCTTTCATGGTGAGGATTCTGACCTGCAATTCAGCCTTCAGCACATCCCCCCTCCCCTACCACCGTCTTCCTCCCCCTTCCCTTGCAGGGAAGCCTGTGCTGAGCGAAGTCGAAGTAGGGGCCGGGGGGTTAGGTCAGCGGTGAAGGGTGCCGGCCCAAACTACTTGGCGATCTCCGTACATTTGTCCGGAAAGGCCGCAAATGGATCCGAGAACGATCCTAGCACGATACCGCGAAATCCTGGGATCATTTCCGGACCTCCACCCAGCACACACCCCCTCTCCTACCACCGTCTCCCTCCCCCTTCCCTTGCAGGGAAGGGGGCCG